>CAMWVF010000137.1 GCA_947177545.1 uncultured Clostridia bacterium
TGAGCGCACCGTCAAAATAATTCTTTACGTAAGGGGGTTCAAGAAGCTTTACACCGTAAGGCGTGTTGAGTATCTCGTGAACGGATTCCATGGACTTTTCAGCCTGCTCTTTTGAAGCGAAGCCCGAGATAACGCCCCAGCTCTGTGGATTGAGCCACATATTTGCTTCGGGGTCTTTCTTTGCTCCGACAACAACGCCGTCCTCGCGGATACCGCGGATAAATCTGTCATCGTCCCAGCACTTTTCGAGAGAAGCGCCAAGCTTGCCCTGAACGTCGTCAAGGTACTTGATGTACTCGGTATCGTTCTTGTCCTTAGCATAGCCCTTGAGTACAGTCATTGCATAGTAAAGCTGGAAAGCCACAAATGTGGACTCGCCCTTTTTGCCCATGCGGAGACAGTCGTTCCAGTCAGCGTGAAGACCCGCAGGCATATCATGGTCGCCAAGGTGCTTCATGGAGAAGTCGATAGCTCTCTTCAAGTGATTGTAAACTGTGTCCTCGCCGCCGTTGGAGTATGGGATAACCTCGTCAAGGAAAGCAGTGTTGCCGCTTTCACCGATGTACTTGAAAATAGTGGGGAACAGCCACAAAGCATCGTCCGCGCGGTAGGAGGGGTGTCCGGTTTCCTTTGCGTAGTCAGAGTTGGGGTTGTCCTCCTCGGGAGCGTTCTCATGACCCGCGTTGTGGTCGAACTTAACGAGGGGAAGTCCAGCGCCGTTGTCCACCTGTGCCGAAAGCATAAAACGAATTTTGTCCCCTGCCATTTCGGGGTCAAGGTGAATGATACCCTGAATATCCTGAACGGTATCACGGTAGCCGTAGCCGTTGCGAAGTCCGCAGTAAATAAAGGAAGCCGCTCTGGACCAGATGAATGTGATAAAGCACTGATAAGCGTTCCATACGTTTATCATATTGTTGAACTCTGCGCTCGGTGTGTTTATCTGGAAATTATTCAGCTTGCCGTGCCAGTAATTTTTAAGGTCTCTTATTTCAGCGTCCACCTTGCCAGGCTCCTTGTATTCGTTAAGGATAGCTGTAGCTTCGGCGTTGTTGCGCTGACCTACTATATAAATAAGCTCGATAGTTCCGCCTGCGCCGAGGCTGACAGCGGTCTGCAAAGCGCCGCAGGCATTGGAGTTGTAGTTAAGGATATTTTTGCAGCGTCCGTCTTCGACCATAACGGGGTTTGCCATTGTGCGGTACGGACCTATAAAGCTGTTCAGATCGCCGCAGTAGCCGCACACATCGGAGCCTACCATGCCGAAGAAGCGTTCCTTGTGGTTGGAGCCGGATGCGTCCTTGCCGCTGTTTTCGTTGATGTGCTGAACTATTTTATTTTCTTCAAAAGTCGTTCTTGTAATGAACTGTGTGTACTGGAGATTGACCTGATCCTGTTCGTAATTGTTGTCGTTCGTGAACTCGCAGAAGCCGTAAACAGAAAGCTTTCTGGGCTTGCTGTCAAGGTTGGTAATGACCGCTCTCCAGACCTCATATGTCTTGCCCTGGGGTACGTAATATGTCACCTCGGACTTGACGTTTGCGTACTCTGCCGAAATAACTGTGTACGCGGTACCGTGGCGGCACTCGCTCTTGTATTGATCGAGGGGCTTTCCAACGGGCTGCCATGAAGCCGACCAGTAGTCTGCGGTATCGTTGTCGCGGATATAGATAAATCTTCCCGGAAGTGCAAGGTTGGTGTTGAAGCGATAGCGGAGAAGACGTCCGTTTGCGCCTGATTTAACAAAGCTGTAGCCCTCGGCGTTGCCCGAGATCATTGCGCCGTATTCGGGGTCGCCAAGGTAGTTAGCCCATGGTGCAGGGGTGTTTGGTTTGGTAATTACATATTCTTTTTTTTCGAGGTCAAAATGTCCGTAATTCATTAGATATACAACTCCTTTTCTTAACGCCTAAGGGCGGAAAAACATTCATACCTACATTGTAACATTAATGTAAAATTATTGCAAGGGGGTAGTAAAAAAATTCACAATTTTAAACGTTTTCGCAATAAGGTTTTTCTACAAATTGCTAAAATGTTTTGCGGAATAGCTATCAGAAAGTTATATCCGCATTTGCAGAGTAAGCAATGCCAAAAATCTCAATGGTCTTTCCCGCACTGTCCTCCGTGGGGACTATCTCTATGTTCATTTCGGGGACGCCCGAACGCTTTATTACTTGAAAAGCAAAGGGGTCTCCCCAGCCGTCGCTTTGGTTGGTGTCTATCGTTGTGACCCTTGCGCCGTCGATATAGACCTCGAATTTTCCCATAGTGCTGCTGTTGTTCCGCTTGCACACAAGGAACAGGCTGTTGCCCTTGACGGTAAGCTTCATAGGCTCTGTACCCTCGCCGCTGTACGTCCATGCGCCATTTTTAAAGTCTGCGATGCTTCTCGATTCAAGGGAGAAGCTGCCTGTTTCGACAATCTGAAGGTCGGGGTTTGAGTTATCGTAATCAACCTCCGCAAGAAAAGCGTTCTCGTAGGGATTGCCGAATTTGGGCAGAAGCGGCATTTCCATAGGAGCGTCAACAGCGTTTCTGACCTTGAGCATTTCAAACCAGTTGTTTATAAATTCCGCAACAAGCTTGTGACCCTCGCCGTTGGGGTGAGCCTCGTCGTCGGAGTAGTCCGCCCATGTCATGCGTCCCTCTTCAATTTCGGGCTGAATGGCGTCGGGGACGCTTATCATAGGCAGCCCGTAATGCTCCCCTATCTGCTTCATATGCTCCTGACAGGTGTGTCCCGTTTTTGTTACCGTGAACAGGAGTATCACCGCAGGCTCGTTTTCCTGCTGCAAAATCGTCCGCACAAGGGACTCGTAGGACTCTTTATAAAGCTGCTCCATGCCATCGTTTACCGCAAATTCGACAAAAACGATATCGGCGTTTTTGTCAAGCACGTCCTTTTTAACACGGAGGTTTCCCAGTATTGAGGGAGTGCCGCTTACTCCTGCGTTGACGTACTCAACGTTGTCCCCCGTGCCGTAATTTTCCGCAATATAATTGTAGGAAAGCTTTGCATAGCAGGTGTCGGGAGTGCCGCCGATACCCTCGGTTATAGAGCCGCCGAGATACGCAACGGTGGTCTTGTCACCTCTCATCGCCTGAGAAAGCTTTTGCTCAATGCGGTGTGTGTTGCCGAAGCTTACAAAGGAGCGGTCCATCATGTCCTTGTGTACCTGTTCCTCTGGGGAAAGCTCGGCTGTGGTTGTGGGGGGAGTAGTTCCCGTATCCGCCGCGGCGGTTGTGGGAGTGTCCGTTCCCTCCGTTTTTGAGCAGGCGGCAAGAGCCATACTCAAAGCCGCCGCTGTGAAAATTGCTGTGATTTTTTTGATTTTCATAGTAACATTCCTTTCAGCTCAATTTTTCGGTATGACCGATATATCGTCATAGCTTTTCATAAGCAGCGTAATACACGCGCTGTCATCCTTCTCGCCCTCCCATAGCCTTACATAAAGCTGTATAAGCTGACCGTCCTCATTTTGATAGTTGAGAAAATTCGCCCAGCCGTCGTTTTCGATTTTCCAATCGCTTTCGGGGACACCATACAATTCGCTTAATTTTTTCATAAGCATGTCTCTTGAAACGAAACATTCCTCCCGCGGCATATCGTCCCCGCCGAGAAAAATTTCATAAAGACCATTTTCATCGCAATAAAATGAGAACACCCATAAGTCCGCAAAAATGTCAATGCTCCCCCTGTATGCCACAAACATATCATCGCTGTATTCATCATAGGGAGCTACTTTAACAGCGGCTTTCACCTGTTCCTCGCTCATGCCGAATTTCAGCTTTGATATGGGAATATCCGCACCGCAGGCTGAAAAAGTTAACGTCATAATAACTGCCGTAAAAATCGCAGTTAATTTTTTTGTAGGCATTTAAACACCCCTTTTAATGTAACATCTGTTAGATATCAGATATGCATTGTCAACTGCTTAATATCCCACATCTATTATATTCATAAAAACTCCGGCATCGGTAACGTCGATAAAGCCGTATGAGGGCTTGTTCCCGTCTCGTGGACAGGAGCAGCTCCCCGGGTTCATTATGTCTATGCCCTCCTCGGCGCCGATAAAACGCTCGTGGGTGTGCCCGAAAAGCGCGGCGCAGCAGCCGTTCTCCTTGGCGGCGAAAACAAGAGGTTCAACTCCGTCCTTTACGCGGTAGGCGTGACCGTGGGTGCAGAAAAATTTTTTGTCCATTGCCTCTACTATTATGCTTTTGGGTATGCCCGAACCCCAGTCGCAGTTGCCGCAGACGTTCCGCAGGTCGATGTCGGGGAACTTCATGCGCATGGCGGCAATCTCACGCTCGCCGTCGCCGAGGTGCAGGAAAATATCCGCGCCCTCGTTTGCTCTTATAATTTTTTCCACCTGCGCCGACATTCCGTGGGAGTCGGACATTACAATAATTCTCACAAAAAACGTCCTCTTTTCATATACTGTTTTAAGAAAGACTGAAAACAGCAGTCTTTCCGGTTGTTCTGTTTACAGATATTATAACATATGCTGTAAGAGAAAGAAAGAACAAAGTTTGAATTTTATGCAGAATCCTAACCATAAATTAAAAAGTGTATAAAAAGTCAAGCAAAAATTTGTATATGATTTTATTTTGGCGCAGATTTTTTATTTATACTTTTAATCGGTGATTAGGATAAAACAACGAAAGGAAGATTTTATTTATGGCTAACATCAACGCTACGCCTCAGCAAATGGACAAATTACTTAAAATCGTAAGCGCAAAGCTTGGAGTATCGGCGGAAAGTCTCAAAAACGATCTGGAGCAGGGCAAGTTCGACAACG
>CAMWVF010000138.1 GCA_947177545.1 uncultured Clostridia bacterium
GAAAAAGAGTATATGCAAAGCCTTATGAAAAAGACGGAGAAGAATATTACAAGCCTGGTATTGAATAAAATGAAGCTTTAAAATTAACACTTTTGATAGTTAAATTCCAATTTATATTTACAATTTCAAATCAGGAGGAAAAACGTATGGACACGCTTATCAATCTTCTCAAACAGAATGCCCGCCTTTCCTGCAAAGAGCTTGCCGCCATGACGGGAGCCACGGAAGCCGAGGTGGAGGCAAAAATCAAGGAATACGAGCATAACGGTATCATAAAAGGATATTCCGCTATCGTAAACGACGATATTGCTGACAAAAACAGTGTTACCGCTTTTATAGAGGTAAAGGTAACTCCTAAAGCGGACTGCGGCTTTGACGACATTGCCAAGACTATTATGATGTACGACGAAGTGGAAAGCCTTACCCTTATGTCGGGGGCGTTCGACCTTGCGGTAACTATAAGCGGCACTAACTACAAGGAGATAGCTCTTTTCGTGGCGCAGAGGCTCTCCACGATAGACGGAGTGCTTTCCACTGCTACTCACTTTGTACTCAAAAGATACAAGGAAAAAGGCATTTTCTTTGATGAGGAAGCTGCTGACGAAAGGGGATTTGTTTCTCCATGACGGACTATGATAAACTTATTTCACAAAAGTGCCGAAAGCTAAAGCCCTCGGGCATAAGAAAATTTTTCGACATTGCCGCTACCATGGAAAATGTTATCTCCCTCGGAGTTGGCGAACCCGACTTCCATACCCCATGGGCGGTGCGGCAGACGGCTATTTCCACCCTTGAAAAGGGCAAGACAGTTTACACCGCAAACTCGGGACTTATGGAGCTGCGGAAAATAATTTGCGGCTACATCAAAAGAAAAATCGGCGTTGAATATCAGCCCGAAAGCGAGCTAATTATTACAGTAGGCGGTTCGGAGGGCATTGACCTCGGCATACGTGCTCTTATCGACCCAGGGGACGAGGTACTTATTGTTGAGCCATGCTTTGTTTGCTATGCGCCAATTGTAGAGCTTACCGGCGGCGTACCGGTACCTATTGAGACCACGGAGGAAACGGGATTTAAGCTTACTGCCGAGGCTGTAAAGAGCAAGATTACTGACAAAACGAAGCTGCTTATACTCCCCTTTCCAAACAATCCCACGGGAGCAATAATGACTAAAGAGGACTTAGAGCCTATCGCCGAGGTGATAAAGGATACTGATATCCTTGTTATGTCGGACGAAATTTACTCCGAGCTGACCTATGACGGAAAGCATTTTTCCATAACCCAGATTGAGGGTATGCAGGAGCGTACTCTGCTTGTGAACGGCTTTTCAAAAGCGTTTGCAATGACAGGCTGGCGGCTCGGCTATGTTGCGGGACCCGCGCCTATCATCAAGCAGATGCTTAAAATTCACCAGTACGCTATCATGTGCGCGCCCACGGTTTCCCAGTATGCCGCCATAACCGCTATGACCACCTGCGACGACGAGGTGGAGAAAATGACTAATGAGTATAATATCCGCCGCAGGTGGCTTGTGAACGCTCTCAATGATATCGGTCTCACCTGCTTTGACCCAAAAGGCGCATTTTATGTTTTCCCATCAATAAAATCAACGGGACTTACAAGCCAGCAGTTCTGCGAAGAGCTTTTGTACAAGCACAATGTTGCGGTAGTCCCCGGGGACGCTTTCGGCGCAAGCGGCGAGGGATATATAAGAATTTCCTATGCTTATTCGTTAAAGCACCTTATGGAGGCGGTGGAAAGGATTTCCGAATTTTTGGAAGAGCTTAAAAAGGGGTAACTATGAAAAAAATTACCTTAAACGCACCGGCAAAAATAAATCTTATGTTGGACGTTACCGGCAGGCGTTCAGACGGCTATCACACGATTAATACTGTTATGCAAAGCGTTTCACTTGCGGACACGGTTGAGCTTATAGTAAATAACAGTGGTGAAATTTCCGCAGAATGTGATGTTCCGTCCGTACCATGTGGCAAAGAAAATATTGCCTGCCGTGCCGCCGAAGCCTTTTATGAATACGCAAAAGTACCGTTTACGGGTCTGCACATAAAAATTGTAAAGCGCATACCTTTGCAGGCAGGGCTTGGCGGCGGCAGTGCGGACGGTGCCGCCGTGCTTGTGGGTCTTAACAAAATGTACGACGAACCCTGTAAAGTAGAAAGACTTTGCAACATCGGCGTAAAAATTGGTGCTGACGTTCCTTTCTGCATTGTCGGCGGGACGAAGATATGTCGCGGTATCGGCGAGATAATGTCCCCCGCCCCACCTTTAGAGGAGTGTTTTATCGTTATCGGCAAGGGCGGCAAGGGTATTTCCACCAAAAAGGCTTTTGAAGCGATAGACGCATTGAAAAATTCAGTTCACAATGACATTACCGATAAATACGATGGGACTGTCGCTTCCGTCAAACTTATCGGCAGGAATATTTTTGAGGAGGTTTCCGACTGCTCGGAGGTTTTGTCTGTAAAGGAAATACTTTTACAGCAAGGTGCGGAGTACGCTGCGATGAGCGGAAGCGGCTCTGCGGTGTTCGGGCTGTTCCGTCAAAAGAAAATTGTGGAGAAGACTTGTAAAGTTTTACAGCTTAACAGTTTTTTTGCAGAGGTATGCGTGCCTATAAGGCAGGGTTCTTCATTTGAATGTTTATAGATTATTACTTAATAGCCTTAACATCAAAAGATAATTTTGTCCAAAGTGACTATAATTCACATTTTATTTTATATGATAAGTAGAATAGTTAAAAAAATATAAAGATACACTTGAAATTATTGTAAAAATATATTAAAATATAATTGGCGTGTTTTATTTTAACTTTAAATGTTAATACGCTTTTGTACAAATCAGCGCATATTGTGCAAATATTCTTATACGAGGTGAACAAGTCGATGGGCGCAAATTTAATTTTGTACGGTCCTCCCGGAACCGGTAAGACTTATAATACGGTCGCATATGCAATTTCTATTATTTACGGACGTCCCGTGCGTGAGGTCATGAAGGATAACTATGATGACCTACTTGAAAAATATCATGCTTTGAAAACACTTTACGGTCAGATAGAGTTTACCACTTTCCACCAATCCTTCGGTTATGAGGAATTTGTAGAGGGTATCAAACCTGTATTTATTCAGGTCATGAACGAGCGCGGCGAGCGTTCCCGTAAGGAGGAAATGGTCTACCGTGTTGACCAGGGTGTATTTAGACGTTTCTGTGAGGAAGCTTCTAAAAACCCTGATGAAAAATACGTATTTATCATAGACGAGATAAACCGAGGCAACGTTTCTAAGATTTTCGGTGAAATGATCACCATTATCGAACCTACAAAACGTATCGGACAACCCGAGGCGGCTACGGTTAAGCTTGCCTATTCTCAGGAAAATTTCGGTGTTCCCGAAAACGTATACATAATCGGCACCATGAATACTGCTGACCGTTCGATTGCCATGCTTGACACCGCTTTGAGACGTCGTTTCGACTTTATTGAAATGATGCCCAACGCAGAGCTGCTGGACGGCGTTGTGGTGGACGGTGTTGACATAAAACAGATTATTCTTAAAATAAACAAGCGTATTGAAATTTTGCTTGACCGTGAGCATACCATAGGACACGCTTATTTTATGCAGCTTAAACAGCGACCTACGCTTGCTGTCCTTGCCCACATTTTCAAGAATTCTATCGTTCCCCTGCTTCAAGAGTATTTTTACGACGATTACGAAAAGATACGTCTTGTTCTTGGAGACGCAAACAAAGCCGAAAATGAGCAGTTTGTCCGCACAACGGCAGTGGACTATGCTCAGATTTTCGGTTCAAATGCCGAACTTTATCTTGAAAACGACGAGGTGTACTCCATAAACAATGCGGCATTTGCCAATATCAACGCATATTTGAAGATTTAACGGTGTTTATATGAAAAAATTAAAACGCTATGTTATTACTGAGTCGGAATGTTTTGTGAAAGAAAAAATCCCCGACGCTCTTGACCTTGGAAAAATTCTCCTTTCGGAGCAGAATTTTGAACGTCTGGACGATTTTGCCGCAAGTCAGAAGTACTCTGTTATGCAAAAAATTACCCTTGAGGACGGGCGAGAGGCTTTGCGTCCCACCAGATATGTTGGTATAATCATGCTTAAGGACGGTACTCAAATTGAGATACTGCCCCAGGTAAAGCTTGATTTTGACGAAAATATAATTGCTTCAAAGCTGCTTATACTCCGTATGCTGGACTCAATAAGAGAGGTTCCCATAAGAAATGTCGATGAGCTTTACTTTAAAAAGGAGCAGTTAAGCATTTTTGAAATGTGCGTCAGAATGTTTACCGACGAGGTTTTGAACGTTGTAAGAAACGGCTTGAAGCAGACCTATGTCCCCTATCAGGGCAATGAAATGTTTGTTAAAGGCAAGACGCTTTACTCGGAGCATGCAAGAAAAAATTTCGCCCACAAAGAAAGATTTTTTGTGGAGTACGACATTTTCAGCGTGAATCGTGCGGAAAACAGGCTTATAAAAAAGACGTTGGAAACCCTTGAAAAGCTGTCCTCCAACAATCTTAACAAGAAAAAAATACGTATGCTCCTCATGTCTTTGGACGGTGTGGACGCTTCTTTCAAACCCAACGATGACTTCAAAAACAGCGTTGAGGACAGGGGCATGAACAAATACTTCAACGCAATGAAGTGGTGCAGGCTATTTCTACTTAGCAAGGGTACGACCTTTACTACAGGAGGCAGGGTAAAATATGCCATGCTTTTTCATATGGATAAGC
>CAMWVF010000139.1 GCA_947177545.1 uncultured Clostridia bacterium
CCGAAATAATTTTCATCCGCACATGAATAAAATACTGCCAATTTTGACATAAAAACACCTCCGCAAAAAATATACGCTGAATAAAAAATGTTATTTAAGCGAATTACCGTCGGAAAAAGCGTTGCCGACCTTTTCGCCAAGCACATAATAACCGTTGCTCACAGGCTCAAAGGCAATGGGACGAAGCATAGACACATCAATTTTTCCCTCGCCGTCAAGGACGCTTTCGTCCGCGCAGATGTTGACTATCTCGCCGATAATATTGCCCTCCTCGGTGACTTTAACGAGTTTGCACTCCAAGGTCATGGGCAGCTCGTTGATGACAGGAGCGTCCACAAATTCGCTTTTTGTAACAGTGAAGCCCGCCTTTTCCATTTTGTCGGGAGTGTCGTTTGCGGAAACTATTCCAACATAATCGCAGGGAACAACGTGCGCCGCGTCCGCAAAGCTTACTGTAAACGCCTTTTTGGACTTGATGTTTTTGGTGGTTTTGTGTCCCGCGCTGAGACAAAGCTCCACCATGTTCGCGCCGTAAAGACCGCCCCATGCGGCATTCATCGCGTCGGCTTTTCCGTTCTCGTCATATGTGCCCACGATAAGCACGGGGAGTGGGTAAAACCATGGTTTGCTGCCAAAATTCTTTTTCATATAAATTGCTCCTTTTGCGGTCATGCCGCTGTTTTTATTACAATTATTATAAAATAATTATATCCGAAAGTCAATTATTTTTTACGATTTCTGAGCCGCCAAAAACATCTGACATCTCCATACCGTCAAGAGCGTTGTCAATAGCCTTTACCTCGTCGGGAGTTAGGTAAACGTCCGCAGCGGCAGCGTTTTCACGAAGCCTTTCAAGCTTGCGCGTACCGGGGATAGGCACGATATAGGGCTTTTTGCATAGCATCCACGCAAGAGAAATCTGAGCGGAGGTCGCATTTTTTTCGGCAGCGATTTTTGCAAGCAAATCAAGCAGATCGGCGTTCTGCTCCATGCCCTTTTCGGTGAACTGGGGCATATTGCTCCTGTAATCCAAGGTCTTGTCAAAGCTTGAATTTTTATCGTATTTTGCGGACAGAAAACCGTTCGCAAGAGGCGAGAACGCCACGTACCCGATACCCAATTCTTCAAGCGCGGGAAACAGCTTTTCATACCACCGAGCCATCATTGAATAACGGTTCTGTATTGCCGTTACGGGACACACCGCGTGGGCGCGGCGAATAGTTTTCTCGTCCGCCTCGGAAAGTCCCCAATGGGTAATTTTGCCCTCCTTTATCAAGTCGGACATCACTCCCGCAACCTCCTCCACGGGAACGTTCGGGTCGCCGCGGTGCTGATAATAAAGATCGATATGGTCGGTATCGAGCCGTTTCAGAGAGTCCTCAACCGATTTCCGTATAATCTCGGGACGTGAGTCGGGCACAAGGGGCTTGTTCACCTGCGAACTGCTCATATCAAAATGTATGCCGAATTTTGTTGCAATTATGACCTTATCACGGCAGCCTTTTAACGCCTCACCCACAAGAGTTTCGTTTTGATGCGGGTCGTTGGCTGTGCCGTAAACCTCGGCGGTGTCGAAAAAATTGTACCCGATATCGACTGCCTGCAAAATGTTTTGTATTGCCTCGGACTTTTCCGTAGCCGCCCCGTATGCATGGGAAAATCCCATACAGCCCAAGCCTATTGCAGACACCTTTAAATCTTTTCCCAATGTTCTGTACTGCATAATATTACTCCTTTTCAGTTTGCTTTTCCCAGAACGCCGCAGCGTCTTCAAGCCAGCCCTCGGCGACTGTACCCGTACCAATACCGAAGCCGTGACCAAGTCCCGAATAAACGTGGAACTCGGTATCAATTCCAAGTGCTCTCATTCCGTCGAGACGGCTTTTCATTACACGCCAGCTTGCAATGCCGTCGCTGTCGCCCACGCAAACGTATGTGGGCGGGTCGTTCCTGCTATAGTCACTGAAGCCCGTGTACTGCATAATAACCGCGGCGGGACGGGGAAGCTCCTTTTCGCCGAAATATTCCGTGCCGTAAGAACCAAGCCATGCGGACATTCTCGCACCTGCCGAGCCTCCCCACAGAGAATAATCTTCCGTGTCGACTTCAAACTCCTCCGCGTGTTCAAAAATAAAGTTTATTGCTCTTGCCAAATCTTCGCAGGCGGTCTGCGCTCCCGGACGGTAAATGACTGCAAAAGCATTGTATCCTTTTTTGGACAATTCCAAAGCGTGGGGAAAGCTGTCCTGCATTGCGCCGACGTAGGCAAAACCGCCGCCCGCACTGCATACCGCAAATTTTTCTCCCGCATTGCCCTTGAAGAAAAACAGTCCCGTATCAGCCTTGTCGGGATCGGCAGCCTTTTCATCGTCTGTGTAAATGTCATAGAAAATCACGTCACCGTTTTCGGCATGATTTTTCATGTAATTTGCAATTTCCACCGTCTTGTCGGGGTCTATATGGGTATACCAAGTCAGCCGCAGATTTTCAAGAGTATCACCGCTGTAATACCCTTTGTCAACGGGAAAAATAAGTCTGCCGTAACTGTCGAAAGCAGGGTCGTTTATAACGTCGGAAATTTTCGTTTTCCCGGTGTAATATTCCTCAAAATTTTCTGAATTATAGGAGGTTTTTTCTTCCTCCGACTTACGCCAGAATCTTAACAGACCGTTGTATGTGTACTCCATTGAAGCCGTCCCGTCGTGGGAATATCCCTCCTTTTTGCGGTAGGTAAGGTTGCCGTCTCTTTCGTTGTCGGCGTATCGGAAGCTGTCCGTATAGTCTCGCATATTTTCTATCTGCCGCTCAAATGCGGACGCTGCAAAATCGTCCGTACCCGTAAACGCCGCAATGAAAAAATCGTCCCAAGAGCGTCCCGAATTTTTCACAATATCGTCCATATAGCTGCCGTCGCTGGTGAAGCTGCCGCTCATAGGGAGAAAATATCTGAAATAGTCAAGGCAGTACTCAAAGGTGTGCCATGTCGTTACGGAACCCATTGAAAATCCGCCGAAGCCTCGGTGGTCTCTTGCGGCAATCAAATCCTCCGCGGAGGCGCTTTCCGCATAGCTGCTGTACTTCCCCTCCACTGCGGGGATAAGGTCGTTCATAAGCTCGTTGTGATAATTATCCGTCAGCCGCAGGGCAAGACTGTAGTCCGCGCTGTCCTGCTCGCTTGTGTTGTTGTAGGTGGGGCAGACGATTATAAGCGGGTCTATATCGCCGCTTGCTATTGCATTGTCGATAACATTTTTGAACATTGACGGCGAGTCGGGAGTACCAAGTGTCGTGGTCTCGTTGCTCCAGCCGCCGTGCATAAGATAAAAAACATTGTACTTGTTTTCCTCGCTGTAGCCGTTTGGCAGGTAGACTATGGCGCGCTTTTTCAGTTCCTGCGTTTTTTCGGCATATGTCATTGACTCATAGGTGTCGTAGTAAAGCTCTTCAAGAGTACCTTTTTCCTGTGCGGCAGAAAAATACTCCCTCGGTATCTCGGTGATTTCTTCGGGAAATTCCGCAAAATATCCGCTTGCGTTTTTGCTGCTTTCGGACGTGACTTTCTCCTCCTTTGCTGGACTTACCATATTCTGTGCCGAAGCGGTATTTACAGCCTGACTTGCCGTCCCGCAGCCGCTTAAAGCTGCCGCCGTCATTACTGCGGAAACCGCCGCAGCCGCAATTTTTTTCATCATATTATCACTCCTTGGAACTTATTTCTATAACCCTATTATAAACAAAAAGAGACCCCGTGAGAAGTCTCTTTTTGTTTATCAGTTTATACCTTTGGGTTGATGGTAAGAACGGTATTTTTAAATATGGGTTTATTCACAGCAACTCAACCCCGCCGCCTTTTTAGCCGCGTCAAGAAATCTTTTCACCGTCTTGGACGGCTTCGGTGAGTGCAGCAGACCGTATGGAATGCCGTGCTCCCACTCAACGGGTATGACCTTTAAAAGCGGGTGGACGTTCGCCCAGCCCGATATTGCAAGCAGGACGTCGCTTCCGTTTTCGCAGCGGTTGAAAATATTCATGCTGTAGAAATCGAAGTCCACAACATTTATCTGACTGTGGTTCTGCCATATGTCGTCGCGGAGCTTGTCAACATAACCGCTCCATTCTCTGCGCATAAGCAGGAGGTTTTCGCCGTACAAGTCCTCGACCCTTAGCCTATCCTTTGCCGCAAGCCTGTGGTGTACCGATACCGCGCAGCAAAATGGTTCTCGGGACAATTCAAGTCCTGCACAGTTCCGCAGGTCAAGCATTTTTTCGTCGAAGATACCGCCGATAACGTCTATGTTTTTGCCTAAATTTGCAAGTATTTCCCGCGCATTTTCGGGGGTATTTTCAAAGGGAATTATCTGAAATTTTATGTCCGGACAATGCACCTGAATTTTGTCCCAAAGGGGCATTAAAAGCTGTGCGGGGGTCATGGGAGACGTACCTATGCGTATTACGCTGGTATCTTCCTGCATGGCGTTTTTCGCCCTTGTTACGGACTCGCGGCAGTAGCTGATAATATACTTTGCGTCTTGATACAGTGACTTCCCCGCCTTGGTAAGGTTCAGCCCGCGGTGCGTCCTGTCGAAAAGCTTAACGCTAAGGGAGTCCTCTAAAAGATTTATCTGCTTTATCACCGCCGTGGGAGTTATAAAAAGCTCCTCCGAGGCTTTGTTGAAGCTGCCTGCGTCCGCGACGCGCAAAAAGGTTTCAAGCTGGGGATTATACATAGTGTTCCCTCCCTTTTTACATAATTTTACTATATACATTATAT
>CAMWVF010000140.1 GCA_947177545.1 uncultured Clostridia bacterium
GTCTAAGCGAGGAGACACGCCGCGTTTTTATGCTGCGGTACTGGTATTTTGCAAGCATACGGGAGATAACCGAACGCTGCGGCATAAGCAAGAGCAAAGCGGAATCAATGCTTTTCCGCACACGAAACAAGCTGAAAAGCTTTCTTGAGGAAAGAGGGATAATATGAAAAAAAACGATATTGAGAGAATGATAGCTCTTGCGGACGACAGATACATTGACGAAATTTTTCAGGACAAAATTTCGGGCAAACGCAGAAATATTTTTGTGACATTTACGGCGGTGGCTGCGGCTCTGGCGGTAGTCGCGGGGGGGATAAAATACTTTGTTTCCACTGCGGGGGACGCCGATAAAATTACCGCGGACTACCCGCTTGTTTCCGAGGTGGGGGCTGTTGACTACAGCTTGTATTTTCAGAATACCGACCCTGATTTAACGGATGTAAGTAATGACGAATGGTCTATCAAATCAGCGGGTATATTCTGCTATTTTTCAAACAGCGAAAGCGAATATTTAAAAAGTGTTATGCCCTTTGATATGAGCGGTTTTATAAATGCAAACTGTCATTTTTATTATGACCACAACGACGAATTAAAGACTATTTCACTGTATGCCAGCGACCAAGCTGACGACTCTCAGGAAAAAGTAAAAATGCTTTATATCGATGCTCACAGGGAGGGAGAATTTTTCTGCCATTTGCCGCTTGAAAAGTGCAAATCCCTAAAACGTTCTGACGTGAACGTTTACGGCTTTGATTTTCTCGAAACGTACAATACTGCGGGAGTTTTATTTGCAAAGGACGGCAAAGAATATCTTATCAGCGGTGAAAATATGAGCTTTGACGAGATAGGCGTAATAATGGACAGCATTATTGAAAACGGTCTTTGGGCGGACAGATTTGATTTTTCTAAGGCGGAAATGGAATTTTACGATATCCGCACGAGTATTACTCTTGCGGAAGCAAACGAGATACTCCCGTTTGCGGGACGCGTCCCGAATATGGAAAATGTCGGCGGCATGAGTATCGGCAGCAGCAAGGGTGCATTCTATTACGCTGTCAGAAACGAAAATAACGGTATAGAACCTGTCTCCCTGACTATAACATATTCGGGCAGCGGTATGGACGGCGGCTGGAACAATGAAGTACAGAACGATGTAGCGGTAATTTTTTACACCGATAAGGCTGACGTTACGCCCTTTGAAAATATTGTAAAGCTTGCGGACGCTGCAAGTATAATTGAAAATCCCCCGAAAGACGGCAAATACGCCTTTACGGTTGACTGCGACGGATTTATGGTGAATATCGAGGCGGAAAACTGCTCCGAGACTGCGCTTTTAAGCTATATTACCGCCATGGCGTATTCTTCGGAAATAATCACCCTTGCCGAGGCAAATAAGATACCGCCCTATGAGGGTTACATACCGCAGAACGAAACAGCGGGTGATATGAAGCTGGGTACTGTTCAGTATAACGGCAGCAATATCGTTCTGGACTACAGCTTCCAAAACGAAAACAGGTTCTCATACATCGGCTTGACCTATACGGCGGACAAGAGAATGGCGGAAAATTATTCGTTAATAACCCTTGAACAGCTTTGGGGGGACGTTTATTTTCAGCGTTACGAAGGCGAGGACAGCAGACATAACTATAATTTTGCGGTGGAATGCAATGGCTTTTACGTGTGCGTTGACGGCGAAAAGTGTACCACGGCGGAATTGTACGACTGCGTACTTACAACGCTTTTGGAAAAGGGTGCAAATAACCTTAAGGAGCAGGACGGCGTACAAATTTCAAACGGCATTAATCTTGTAGACACAACTCTTAAAAAAGCCAATAAAGTAAATACCTTTGCGGGGCATATCCCGCAGTCCGAAAGCTACGGCAGTCTGAAGCTTTCGGCGGTGAGCGAGGGCTATTTTGACGGAAATATATCACCGTGCCTGATACATATGGTTTATGTTGACGATTTTGACGACCCCAAGCAAATGCTGACAGCGCATTTTTACAGCGATTACAGGGCAGTTTCTCTTGAAGAAATAAAGGCTTTCTCCGTGCCGCTTTCCGAACTTAGCGCGGAAAAGATCAAGGAGTACAGAACAACCGCGGGAACAAGTCTTATTATAGACTGCGGAGATTTTGAAGTCCTTATCGGCGCAAACGCGGAATGTTCACAGGAGGATATCTGGAGCTTTATTAATGGCATAAGGGGTGTTGAAACGTTTGACGTCCAAGATGTTATTCCCCTTGACAAGGTAAAGGAGCTTGCCCAAAAGGGCGATGACCTGATGTGGGAGGATTTTGACGGATATGCCTTTACGGAGGGCGGCTCAGGACTTTACATCAGATTTTACTCCGTTGAGGACGGGTATTCTCTTACCATCGGCGGAGGAGATCCCAACGACAAGCCTATGTACATATATCTGAGCGGCAATGGAAAAGAAAGAATTGATATCCGCTATGACAGCGTAGACGAATTTCTGAAAGAAAAGCCGTTTATAAATTTTGAATTATGATATTCATTTGGTTATAACAGTCCCAAGCCCCGATTTAAAAGGGTTTGGGACTTGCTTTTTGTTATTGCATATGGAATTATATTAAAAAATTTCAGCAATTTATACAAAATAAAGGCTGAATTGTAAACTATTTTTAGAAAAGATAAAGGGTACTTGTAATTTGCAAAAATATATGGTATAATTGTATATGAAATGGTATGGACTTTTTATGATATTGAAATTTTCAAGGGAATTTTTTCGGTATCAAGGGGATTTTTAAAATATATTTTTTTACAGGAGGGTTTGTTATGGCTGAAACAACAACCAATAATAATAAAAATTTTAGGCTTCCTGTTGACAGTACTGTCGCTGTAAACGTTTTAAGCAACAGTTCGGAGGCTTATATTACCGTTGAACCGCCCAAAAACGGAGGTGCTGAGATTACCGAGGCGGCTATAATGGACGTCCTTGACAAAAATAACGTCAAATACGGGCTTGATATGGATATGATAAAAAATATCGCCAATGACAAAAGATACAGCAGCAAACTTCTTGTCGCTAAGTGGACGCCGCCTGTCCACGGCGTTGACGGTACTATTACATACAAATTTGACAGGGAAGTCAAAAACGCTCCCGTTGAAGACGAGCACGGCTTTGTGGATTATAAAAATCTCGGTCTTATACGCACCGTCCATGCGGGGGACGTTATTGCCGAGATAACCATGCCTACCGATGGCGAACCTGGTATGGACGTAAGAGGCAAGACTCTGCGGCAGGTAGTTGGCAAGAAAGCCAAGTACACGGTAGGTACAAATACTTCCGTGACGGAGGATGGCACGCAGATAATTTCAAACGTGGACGGCAATATCAACTACCGCGGCGGCGCTTTCCATGTTGACCAGGTGGTAACTGTTGCGGGGGACGTTGACGCCTCCGTGGGCAACATTACCTTTGTGGGGGACGTTATCGTCAAGGGCGAAGTTATGGAGGGCTTTAAGATCTCCTCCAACGCAAACATTATCATCGCGGGCAACGCAAACGGCGCTACCCTTGAGGCGGACGGCGATATCGTCATCAAAAAGGGCTGCATAAATTCCCATGTTGTGGCACATGGCTCTGTTACTGCGAATTTTTGTGAGTACTCCGACATCAAGTGCGACGGCGACCTTAACTCCACTAACTTTGTGGTATGCGACGTTTACTGCGGCGGTACCATTACAACAAAGGGCAACAACGGCGGTCTTAGAGGCGGTAAGTATACTTGTCTCAACAGCGTTAATCTTTCAAATATCGGCACTAAAAACTATACCCCCACAATGCTTACCGTGGGTGACAACGCCCTGCTTTCGGAGGAAAAGGAAGCCGTTATGAAGCAGATCGAAAAGGTCAAGGAAAATCTCGAAAAGACGCTTTTGGTTATTGAATTCCTCCACAATAAGAAAAAGGAGTTGTCTCCCAAGCCGCTGCCCCCCGACAAGGAGGAAATGCTTGGCACGTCAAGACGGCAGAAGATACTCTGCAACGTTGAGATAAGCAACCTTAACAAGCGTATTGACGAGATAAATATCGCTCTTGCCAACAGGCAGTACCTCTCGGTAAGCTGCAAGGGATACATCTATCCGGGAGTAAGAATTATCATAAACGATGCTGTGTTCAAGGCTGAGGACGAGTACGTCCGCACAAAGGTAGTTCTTGCTGAGGACGGCGAGATAGTAGCTGTTCCATTGTAATTTAACTGTAATCGGGAGTATAAATTTTAGTTTCTAAAGGGTGATAATTATGGCGCACTTAACAATAAGGTTTTTTTCAAATTCTCTTATAAGGCGCACGACCTTTGAAATGATAATCCCTAACGATATTCGGGGGGAAGTTCCTGAAAACAATGGAAAGATGAAAACACTTTTCCTGCTCCACGGCTGGACGGGGGACGCGTGGAACTGGGTACCCGAGTATCTGACGGAAAAATATAATTTTGCGATCGTCCTGCCAAGCGGGGAAAACTCCTTTTGGCTGGACGGCATTTCGGCGGGACACAAGTTTGCCTCTTATATCGGAGCGGAGCTTGTAGACTATATCCGCAGAACGTTCGGACTTGCAAAGTCACTAGATGATACATACATTATGGGACTTTCCATGGGCGGCTTCGGGGCTTTGCGGACGGCTCTTGCTTACCCCGATACCTTCGGCAAGGCGGCGGGACTTTCCTCTGCTCTTATTATACACGATATCTAGGGAATCAAATATTGCTTCGAGGACGACAAGGATAATTATGAGG
>CAMWVF010000141.1 GCA_947177545.1 uncultured Clostridia bacterium
GGCATATTTTGTAGAAAATCACTATATTTTCTTAATTTTTTTATTCCTTGCCAAAAACTCTCCCGAATACTTTCAGAAGATACATTTTCTAATTCAGCAATTTCCTTAAATGACATTTGATGAAAAATGTGCATATATATCCTTTCTCTTTGAAGCGGAGTAAGCGTTGCAATTATTTTCTTTAATTTCTTCATATCCTCATCTAAAAATTCATCAAAATATTCTGTTTCGGCAGAGGGATATGATGCGCTCGGCGTTATTTTCACGTTTATTTCTTCCAACGAAAACGCTGCCGCTTTTCTATCCTCATCTTTTTCAGCAGCTTCGTCCTCTTTACGATATACGTCGATTTGCTGCATAATAACATCGTCGACTGCACACCCAGTTTCATCAACGTATTTTCTATAAATTCTCATAAGTTTGCGTTCTTCAATATTTCTAAACATAATAGTTACCTCCGAAATTTTTATTTTTTGATTGCTGAAAAAAATAAAAATTCCTATGGGTAACGTCCTATGTAACAGAGCCAGTTTTCGATTATAAACATAAAAAGACCTTTCCGCTTTTAAAGCGAAAAGGTCTTCCTAAAATAAAAAGGATAGAAATTTGACATAGCTTTAAAAGCTACCTGTCAAGTTTCTATCCGTTTTAATGGCAATACGCCAACCCCCTGTTTCATATCAGAGAGGATGATACTCGTACTAAGTATCTGTATTTAATTTTCAGTATTTTATTGTGTAATTCCAAGTCCGATTACCTGACCGCATTTTTGGCATTTTATTGCTATAAGGCAGTCGCTTTGTCCGTCAAAAATAATTCTGAATTTATGACGGCACTTCTCCCGTTTGGGAACTATTACGTCACATATTCGACTGCGGCATTCGGGGCAAAGAACCTTTCGGAGCTTTCCTGCGTCAGCCGCAGTATTGATCGCTATCATATCATTCACCTCGCTGTCTGTAGTATGTTTACCGGTCAGTAAACTTTTATGAACAAATAAATAACGGCAAATACCGTTACTTATTTGTAATTTTTTTAATGAAATCCTCCCAATTGGGACGCGCGTTCGGTTTGTCTCTCGCGCTGCGGAGCTGTTCAATAATGTCCTCATTCTGCATAATAAAGTCGGTCAGGTCGCAGCATACACAGTTATTTTCTTTTGCGTGTAAATATAGGAGCAATTCCAGTTCGTCCTTTGAAAGATTTAGCGCCTCATACAGTTTTCCGAATATCTTTACATCGGGATTGATTTTTTTACCGTTTTCAATAAGGCTTATGTAATATGGTGACGTTCCGAGCATATGCGCCAAATCACGCTGCGTATACTCTCGAATAACACGACACCTTTTAAAGAAACCGCCAAAAGTCTCAATGTTCATACTTCCTCCCTGTTTATATAATTTGAAATCTGTCCCTTAAGCATAAGATATGCTTCAACTATTATTCCCGTCAAAATTGTAAACGCAAAATCACTAAACTTTAAAAACCAAAGAAACACAGCAACAACTAACAGAATAACAGTAAATAACCTTGCTTTTTTTCCATAAACTTTTATCTCATCCTCATCAAATCTTTTATTAGCCGTATCAATCGGTGCTTTTATTAATATGTATAAAGCCGAAATAAAGGCTACAACACAAATAGGAAGCGTCAAAATCTGAAAACTTTCTGCAAACTTAATTATACTTAAAGCCGCAATCAAAGTAAGAATTGACAGCACAAAGCATTTCTTTTTTGTTTCTGCGTGATAGCCGCCGCCGTATTCACGCAGCAGAGTAAAAGATACAGCGAACACTGCGCTTTCCCAAAAACATCTCATAAATAAACCTATAACCACAATTATAAATGCAAATACAGCCTTTGTAATCATAATTTCAAGACCATATCTAATGATTTCCTCGTTATCTTTGTTAAAATCTTTATCTTTCGATATAAATCTCATTACCTTATTTATAATTATTTCCATTTTATCACCTGCCTTGTTAATTTTACTTTATTATAATAAATCAATTTTTTTAAGTCAATATACTTTGTCCTGAACGCCCGAATATTTGTCTTAAAATTTTTTAACCGTCAAAAAACAAAACTAAGACAATAATAAATTTATCTAATATGCACAAAAGATTAAATTGAATTTGCATAGACGAAAGTTTACTTATTGCTTATTTTTTGTATCTCAAAATACAAAATCCGTCCGCAAAATTTAAAATCAGCGAACGGATATATCAATATAGTATATGTACTTATCAAACAAATTCCTCAATAATCCCCATAATCTCATTAAGCCGAGTTTCACCGATACCCTTGACCTGCCCGATACGCTCCCGAAGCAGTTCAAAGTCAACGCCTTTGTTATCCTCCGCGCTCATAGCATATATTCTCTCAAGAAAGCCAGTCATTTCGGTTTTATCCATTCCCTTTATTTTTCTGTACAGTTCCCTGTCCAGCTTTAAACTGTCCGCCATATTAACACCTCGCTTTTTCCTCTATTTATTGTAGCACATTTTCCCAAACAAGTCAACTTTCCCCATAAAATACGGTAACATTCACAGGAACATAAGTTTCATTTTGTAACCTTTACCGATTGATTTTTCTTATGGAAATTGGTATAATATTTTTAGAAATAATGCGGAAAGGAGCGGTAATATGGAACGTCAGTATGTAGCCATTGATTTGAAAAGTTTCTACGCCTCCGTCGAGTGCGTAGAACGCGGACTTGACCCGCTTAACACAAATCTTGTTGTTGCCGACGAGAGCCGCACAGAAAAGACAATATGCCTTGCGGTATCGCCGTCCCTAAAGCAGTACGGCATTTCGGGCAGGGCAAGGCTTTTTGAAGTGGTACAGAAAATCAAGGAAGTAAACGCACAACGTCTGTATAGTCACCGAAAAGCGGCACGGAATTACAAGTTTGAATTTACGGAAAAATCCTATCTTGACAGCGAAATAAAGTCTGATCCCGCCCTTGCCGTTGACTACATTATCGCGCCGCCCCGAATGGCGCACTATATGGACTACAGCGCGAAAATTTATCGGATATATCTGAAATACATCGCTCCCGAAGATATTGTTGTGTACTCTATTGACGAGGTTTTTATGGACATTACGTCCTATCTCCAAACCTACAAAATGACCGCCCGTGAGCTTGCAATGACTATTATCAGGGACGTTCTTTCAACTACTGGAATTACCGCAACAGCGGGAATTGGCACAAATTTGTACCTTTGCAAAATCGCTATGGACATCGTTGCTAAAAAAATCCCCGCAGACGAAAACGGCGTGAGAATCGCGGAGCTTGACGAGATGTCCTACCGCCGCCAGTTATGGGAGCATACTCCCATAACCGACTTTTGGCGCGTCGGCAAAGGGTACGCCAAAAAGCTTGAAGAATACGGTATGTACACAATGGGGGACGTTGCGCTGTGTTCTGTCGGCTCGCCCAATTCCTACCGAAATGAAAATCTTCTGTACAAGCTGTTCGGTGTAAACGCCGAGCTTCTTATCGACCACGCTTGGGGTTGGGAACCTTGTACCATTGAAGAAATAAAAAAATACCGTCCCGAAACCAACAGCATAAGCACGGGACAGGTTTTGCAGTTCCCCTATGATTACGAAAAGACTAAGCTTATAGTCCGCGAAATGACCGACTTGCTTTCACTTGATTTGGTTGAAAAGGGACTTGTCACCAATCAAATAGTGCTGACAATAGGGTACGATATTGAAAATCTTGCTGACGAGCAAATCAGCAGCGAGTACAAAGGAGAGATAACTACCGACCGATACGGCAGGAAAACGCCGAAACACGCCCACGGTACGATAAATCTTGACAGATACACGTCCTCCACCAATAAAATCGTTGCGGCGGCAATGGAGCTTTTCGACAGAATTATGAACAAGCGGCTGACATCAAGACGCATAAATGTTGCAGCCTGCCGAGTTATCCCCGAAACGGAAGTCATTTCCGAAGCCGAAGCGGAACAGCTTGATTTTTTCACAGATTTTAAGGAAAAGAAAGTCCAACAGGAAAAAGAGGAACAAGCTTTGCAGCGGGAGAAAAATATGCAGAAAGCCATTATCGGACTTAAAAACAGGTATGGAAAAAACGCCGTCCTGCGCGGTATGAATTTGGAGGAGGGCGCGACAACAGTCAGCAGAAACAAGCAGATAGGGGGACACAGGGCATAATGGGAAAATATGACGATATATTGAACTTGCCGCACCACGTTTCAAGCGTTCACCCTCATATGTCAATGCACGACCGCGCGGCGCAGTTTTCCCCCTTTGCGGCATTGACGGGTTACGATGATACGGTCAGGGAAACCGCCCGTCTGACCGATGAAAAGCAGGAGCTTACGACGGACAGGATAACCGACCTTAATCAGAAAATTGCTTTCCTTAAGGAACACGTCGAGGAACGTCCCCAAATTACCGTAGAATACTTTATTCCCGATGAGAAAAAGTCGGGAGGGAAGTATGTTACGTTTTCGGGAAAGTTTAAGCGTATTGACGAGTATAACCATAATATGGTCTTTGCAAGCGGGGAAGAAATCCCGCTGAATGATATTTTTGAGATTGAATTGTAAATATATCTTTAATTTGGTAAAAATAATCTGCATATAATGATTTCTGTTATATGCAGATTATTTTTTTGTTTTGGGAATTTTCGTCTATTTTGTTTATTAACCTAAGATAACTTCTAATTATCATTGAGTTGGGTGGCGTATGAATAATTCAATTAAGA
>CAMWVF010000142.1 GCA_947177545.1 uncultured Clostridia bacterium
ATCTTACCCTATGGGACAAGCTTTACTACACGAACAGTACGGACAGTCTTGAAAAACGCAAGCGCATGGATAAAATGGCGGCGGCTATGGTGTATCTTGCGCAAGGCATACCGTTCATTCAAGCGGGACAGGAATTCCTGCGGTCCAAGCCTTTCCCCGGAGGAAATGTTTTCGACCACAACAGCTATAATTCTCCCGACGCTGTAAACAGTCTCAAATGGGACAGGAAGTCGGAATTCAAGGACGTTTTTGAGTACTACAAGGGCTTGATAGCTTTGAGAAAAGCCCACTCGGCGTTCAGAATGTACGACAAGGAGCAGATAGGTGAGCATATGATCTTCCTCGACCGCCTGCCGCAAAGGGTAGTCGGATTTGTTCTTACGGGAGATAACATTTTCGACGAGATCGTGGTATTTTTCAATCCCAACGATTACGCGGTAACTCTCCATGCTTTCGGCGAATACGGCGTTTATGTCAACGGCGACTATGCGGGTACGGAGCCTTTGTACAAGGTCTCTGACGACTACGTTATGGACGGACTCAGCACGATAGTTCTGGGACGTGTTCGTACAGAGGAAGAGACGGAGAATTACGAATCCTTGGCAACCGATTAAATCAATACAAAATAAAAATGCAGGAAATCATATTCCTGCATTTTTCATTTTATTGAACAAATTCAAGGTATTTTCTGTTGTCTGCTTTGCCGTAAGCTCGGGGGAAATTCCCTTTACCTCTGCGATTTTTTCGATTATGTGGACTATCATGCTGCTGTCGCACCGCTTTCCCCTATTCGGCTCGGGAGCCATGTAGGGACAGTCTGTTTCAAGCATAAGTTTGTCGAGTGGGACGACCTCCAAAGCCTCTATTGCCTTGCGGGCATTTTTAAAGGTCAGCACACCCGTGAAGCTGATGTTCATGCCCAGCGCAAGGACTTGCTTCGCAGTCTCCGCGGAGCCTGAAAAGCAGTGCATAACGCCGTTTACTTTCCCCCTCTTGCGGAGGATACTCATGCAGTCCTCGGTTGCGTCCCGCGAATGTATCACAACGGGCAGGGACAGTTCTTTGGCAAGGTCGAGCTGTTCCTCAAAAATACGTTTCTGCAAATCGGGGTCAAAGCCCTCATAGTGGTAGTCCAGACCAATTTCGCCGATAGCCACGGTTTTCGGCAGGACTGCCCATTTTTTCAGCGTACTCAAATATTCTTCGGGAGTACCCTCCACGTCCTCGGGGTGAATGCCCACCGCGGCGTACATAAAGGGGAATTTTTCGGCGTACTCCACCGAAAGGCGGGAACGCTCCAAATTGCAGCCCATATTTACGATTTTCAGCACGCCGCCCTCATGTATGCGGTTCAACAACTCGTCCCTGTCGGGGTCAAACTGCTCCGCGTCATAGTGGGCGTGGCTGTCTATAAATTCTAACATAATTCGCACCTCATTCCTACGTAACGACGATAGGTTCCCAAACTGGAAAACAGTCCTCCCAATTGTCAAAACAGGGGAAATTCTCCAGAATATAGCGTTCAAGATTACCGTTGCCGCTTAGTGACCTTACAACGGGGAAATACTCATTTTCATCTATTAGCTTTTCCATTTCCGCAAGTTTGACCTCAAAGGTATCGTTGTCGACCTCCTCGCCGTCTATGTAGGCTTGACCGTATTCGCCGTATTCACCGTCATAATATCCCGGCTCTCTGTAGACCGATGATATTTCCTCATAGTCCATACCGTTCCAACCGTAAATACGGTACTCCTCATAGCCCCATATTCTCCATGAGCTGTCCCGTTGGGGATTGAAAAGTATCTGCTTCGTATCGGTAATATACCGCACGTGTCCTCTATCCGATATAGTCGGAAGCTCCAGAACCTGCATACCGTTTTCATTTTCGTAAAGCACGTAAGTATATTCATAAGGATTTGTTTCCACCACGGCTTCGGGCTTATCGTCGCCGTTGATGTCGCCGTAATAAACTCCCCCTGCAAGGAAATGATTACCCAAAAATTCACAGCAGAAATGCTTAAATTCGCTTTCACAGGTGCAGACCTTTTCCGTTTCGGTAACTGTTGTGGTTTCCTCGGTCGTTGTCGTTGTTTCCACCGCTGTAGTAGTGGTTTCCGTCTCTGTAATTTCCGCCGCTTCGGCAGTTGCGGACTGCTCCGTCTCGGACTGCACCGCCGTGGGAGTACCGCAGGAAGCAAAGGACAGAGCGGCAAGAGTACACAAAAACGCCGGTAACGATTTTCTCATAAGCCGCCCCCGCCGTTCTCCTTGGCGATCTTCATGACCTGAACATATATCCCCGCAACCACCTGATAAAGCTCGGGAGGTATTCCCTGCCCCACGTTGAGCATGGTAAGCAAAGCGGCGGCGGAGTCGTCCCGATATACGGGGACTCCGTTTTCGTCCGCAAGATTTATTATTTTTTCCGCAACATGACCCTGCCCCGTAGCTACCACTATAGGGGTATAGTCCTTTTCGGGATTGTATTTCAAAGCGACTGCGGCGTTGCTTGGCTTTTTTCCTCTGTATACAGCCATAGGAATTCTCCGTTCATTTAATTAATATATGTGTATGGGCGGAAGTTTTATCATGCGCTTACGTTAAGCGCGGTTTTTCTGTCGTTCAGCTTGGGGAACACCTTGTTAAGATCCCGCTTTTTCTTGAGCGGCGAGATTATCATTTTTTCTGCGTTGTAACCGTTCGCCGAGGCTATGACTGGTATCATTTCCTTTAAGGGAAGATACTGCTTTTCGCTTCCCGCGGGACACAGCAGGGACACGTTTATGCTCCTGCCCTTGGCATAAAGCTCCATTTCAAAGTACCCTGCGTCCTCTATTTCAAAGCATAGGAAAAGGTGCTTGTCGCTTTCGCCGTCCGCGCCGCCTCCTGCGTCGGGGTCAGCCCAAAGCTCACCGAACGCCTTTGTACCGTCCATATTCATAGGTACCAAAAAATGCAGCAGCGGCGAAAATACTCCCGGGGAGGTCAGAAGCCCTTGGAGCATCTCTCCCCTGTTCATTGCGGACAGTGATTTCAGGGACGGGTCGTTTATGTTCTTCACAAGGAAATCAAGCATATTCTCCATTGTTGTGGGAGGCTTATAAGCAATTCCCTCCGCAAGAGCCATCTGCGAGAGCACTTGATTTATGCTCTGGGCAAGGAGTATCTTTGCGTCCAAATTTTCCATGCGGTTCACAATAACGCTAAGGCGGTCTATAAGAGTGTTAAGGTTCTTTTCGTTTTCAAAGCCTCTGAGCAGGGTGTTTACCCCGCCCTTCATGTTGTCGGGGACAAGGGGCGCGATTATTTTTCTCAGCATGGATACTCCCTGCTTTATGTCAACGCCTGCCGCGTTTTCGGCGCTTTCCGAAAGGGCGTTCAGCTCGTCGGCAAGCTTGCTGAGCTCTTCCGAAAGCTTTTCAAGCTGTGCGGGGGACATAGCCTTTGTTTCACTGTTCATAGCGTTTGCGACGCGTTCAGTAAGCATTGTCATGGACATTACTGCCGAGGAAGCGCGAATGTCCTCCATAGCTGCAAGCTTAACGTCCAGCGGCAGCTTTGAGTTCTCTATGAACTGCGCAAACAGCGTTTCAAGCTTTTGGGCAGTCTCGGGGTTCTGCGTCATGCTGAGTACCGCACGGAAGCTTTCCGCAACAGAGGTGCTGCTGCCGTTGAACCGTGAAAGGTTGTATGTGATAAGGGAAAGAAGATTTTGCGTCTTGTCGTTCAGCAGGAGACTGTCCTGCAAATAATTGACGAGAGAAAGAACGTCCTGCTTTACCTCGGTGAAGTTGTAAGCGTTGAGCCTGTCTGCGGTCTGAGCCAGCAGCTCCATTATCTCGCGGCTCTGGGCAGTCTCCCCCGCAAGGTAACGAAGGCTTTCGGATATAGATGTGAGTATGCTTTCTCTTGCGTCTGCCGCCGCCGTAGCCTTTGCAAAATCCATCACAGCCATGGCAAGCTCCTCGCTGACGGGGTTGCTGCCCATGCCTGCAAGCATTTCCTTAAGCTCCGTCCAGAGCGGGTCGCTGAATACTGTGGCTTCGGTCTGCTGGCGGATGATATCCTCAGCTATCTCCTCGGCGTTGGGCAGCAGCATTATCTCTCCCGCAAACTCCGTGACCTTGTTTAAAAGTTCAGCGTTGCCCGACTGACGGAGTATATCCAGAGCATTGCCGCTTATCAGCCCCTTAAGCAGTATCGAGGACATAGCGGGATCCTTGGCAACAGCCGCCTGAAGATGGGGCAGACCGGCGTTGCTGCCGTCCTTGAGGTTCTGCTCGCCGAGCTGCTCGTCACGGGTGTTGGCTTTGTTTATGTATTCTACGTTGCCAAGCTCAAATACCTGTTCGGGGGCTTGCGGCTTGACGTTCTGATTCATGCTGTAGTCTTTGGGGGCTACGGGTGTGGTTACTCTCAATAAATCCGACATGATCCATTTTCCTTCCCTGCCAGAGGCAAGATTATTTAGAGGCAAGAGGCAAGAATTACAGTGAAAAAGTTTTGTGTTATACCTATCCTTATATTATAGCACAAAAATACGCAAAAAACACATTATTCATCAAAATTTCACAAAATTTTGCAAATATTAATAATTATTGTTAAATATGAACAAAAATCTACCGAAAAAATTTTTAGCTTTTTTTTTATTATATTACATTTTTGGCTTGTAGTAAAGAGT
>CAMWVF010000143.1 GCA_947177545.1 uncultured Clostridia bacterium
GCATGGTACAGTTCGGTTATGTTGACAGACTTACCTATCAGCTTGAAAGAAATGCAAATCAGCCCGCTATCGAAATTTTCAGCGAGGTTGAACCCGATCCCGATCTCACAACAGTACGCAAGGGCGCAGA
Source organism: uncultured Clostridia bacterium (assembly GCA_947177545.1). Taxonomy (GTDB): domain Bacteria; phylum Bacillota; class Clostridia; order Oscillospirales; family Ruminococcaceae; genus RGIG8773. Next base: position 131 of record CAMWVF010000143.1, read on the forward strand.
GGTTATGAACTCCTTTAAGCCCGACGTTGTTATCGCTCTCGGCGGCGGTTCCGCAATGGACGCTGCAAAGGCTATGTGGCTGTTCTATGAAAATCCCGACGCTGACTTTGTTGGCATGGCTCAGAAGTTCATGGATATCCGTAAGAGAGTTTACAAGTTCCCCAAGCTGGGTAAGAAGGCTAAAATGGTTGCTATCCCCACAACTTCGGGTACAGGCTCCGAGGTAACTTCCTTTGCGGTAATCTCCGACAAGTCCAAGAACATGAAGTACCCTCTTGCTGACTACGAGCTTACTCCGGATATCGCTATCGTTGACCCACAGTTCGTTTACACCGTTCCTAAGGCGTCTACAGCATTCACAGGTCTGGACGTTCTCACTCACGCTATCGAGGCTTACGTTTCAATTCTTGCAAACGACTATACGGACGCTCTTGCTCTTCAGGCTATCAAGCTGGTATTCAAATACCTGCCTACTTCCTACAAGGACGCAGACCCTATTGCAAGAGAGAAGATGCACAACGCTTCCTGTATCGCAGGTATGGCGTTCACAAACGCATTCCTCGGAATAAACCACTCCTTGGCTCACAAACTCGGCGGTGAGTTCCACATTCCTCACGGTCTTGCAAATGCATACCTCCTGCCTCACGTTATCGAGTACAACGGTCAGGATACACCTACAAAGTTTGCTGCATGGCCTAAGTACGACCACTATATCGCTCCCGAGCGTTATGCTGAGATAGCTAAGATGATGGGCTTTGTTCCTCAGAACGCTTCCAATCAGGAGGGCGTTAAGGCTCTCGCGAACGCTGTAAGAAAGCTTATGACAGAGGTTGGAATTCCCCTCTCTATCAAAGAGGCGGGCGAGCAGGATAAGCGTTCGTTCATCGACGAAAAGACTTATATGGACGCTCTCGAAGGTCTTGCATACAAGGCGTTCGACGACCAGTGTACAACCGCTAACCCAAGACTTCCCAGAATCAACGAGCTTATTGAGCTTTACAAAAAGGCTTATCTTGGTGAATAATCTACCCGTAAATAAAAAAGTCCGCTGTCTTTTGACAACGGACTTTTTATTTTAATGCATTTTTATTGTACCCCTTATAGACGGCTCCAAAAATTTCCGTATTTGGTAATCTGCAATATCGGTTTCAAGAGCTGCGTCCAGAACCTTTCGGGAGGCATTGCCCAGCACTGGCAAGAGTATCTCCGCTCCCTCGTCTATTGCGTTGTAAAGACTTGGACTGTCACGAAATTTGAGAGTAACCTCCTCCCCCTCAAAAATAAATTTCAGCAGGCGTGTGCAGGCGGTCTCGGTAAAGCAAAGCATAATACGCAGTACAGGCTTGCCGTCCTCGTCGGCGGAAAAATTCCCAGTAACGCCAATTCGGTACACGTCCCCCCGTCGTTCAAGCTCGAAGTATGCGGGCTTGCCGTCGTATCGGAGGGGTATTCTCGATTTTGCCGAACCGCTGTCCCCGCCGAAAATCGTTACCGACAAAAATTCCGTCCCAGCCTTAAAAGTGATCCGCTCTGTGCCGCTGTCAAAATTTCCGCTCATTGCCTGGATAAGCATTGGCAGTACGTCCCCGCTGCCTCCGTCCTCAAAAACAATTTCCGCGCCGTTCAGTATCCTTGCGGCTTGGGCAAGGAGGTTTTCTTCCTCCTCCGGAGAGGGTATCTTCTTTTTCGGCAAAAGGCTCTGCCGAAGAATTTCCGCAAGAGTCGGCTTGGGACTTATCTCTAACGGCTCGCCGAATTTTGCCTCTGCAAGTGCGTTTCGCAGCTGCGCCGCCTCGGAGTAGCGGAACTCCTTTATAGGCGCGCTGCTGAAATTTTCGTCATTGTCAACAAATCCGCCGATAATATCCGCCGCGCGACAGTCGGGGAACACCGCGTCGCTGCCCGCCGTCACCGCCATTACCATACTCCGTTTGGGGTACACAAAAACGTTCTGCCCCAGCATACCGCTGAAAACATAACCGCCGTTTTTCGTCAGCCAAATCTGATAGCCGTACCCCTGACGGCAAGGACTTTCCCCTTTGACAATCTGCCGAGATGTGGACGCTTTCACCCAGCTTTCGCTTATTATCCGCACGTTGTTCCACACGCCACCGTCAAGGTATAGCTGCCCTAATTTTGCGTAGTCGAAAACGGACATATAAAGTCCCCAGCCACCCTTTTCGATACCTCGGGGACACTTCTCCCAGTAAAAATTTTTTATCCCCAAGGGACGAAAAACCCGCTGATTAAGGTACTCGGAAAGGGACATTCCAGACCGCTTGCAGATAATTGCCGACAGCATATAGGTGTTCAGGCTGTTGTAGTGGAAATCCGTGCCGGGCTGAAATTTTATTTCCGAGGAAAGAAAATCCCGCACCCAATTTCCGCTCATGACCGCTTTCGCCTCGTTGAACGTTACACCGCTTGACATGGTGAGAAGATTTTTTATTGTAACATTTTTCATAAGCTTATCGGGACTCTTTGGCAGCTCCTCCTTGAAAATAGGGGCAACCTTTTCCGTCAGAAAAAGTATTTTTTCCTCCGCCGCAAGTCCAACCGCCATGGAAACAACGCTTTTGCAAAGGGAGTGTGATACGTGGGGGTACTCCATTTCATAGGGCGACCAGTCCGCCTTTGCGATAAGCTTTCCCTGCCGCAGGACTGCTGAGGAATGGGGGTTAACTCCCTTAGCCGCCGAAAGCTCCGAAAACATTTTCAGCAACCCCTTTGAACGTACCCCAACCTGCTCGGGGAGCAGCTCTTCAAAAATGCCGTCGGTGACCGAGGGAGACAGCCTCGGCTTTTGGGGGACGTAAATATCCCCGGTTTCCTTTCCGCTGATAAGCCCGTGGAGCCACTCCAAAGCTCTTAACTGTTTACCGATATCCATATGCGGCAGTCCTCCCATATTTTATATGGAAAGTATATGCCGATTTTTTACGCAAAATACAAGAGGATAGGTCTTTTAAGCCCTATCCTCTTTTTAATTGCTGTATTACAAGCAGTCAAATATTTTTCACCCTGCGATAAGCCAGCTGAAAATCTCGCGGAATGAAAGCCAATGCAGAACAAGCGCTCCCAGCGAAACAGCTAAATATATCCAATACCTGACAGGACGTTTGGATACTTCGGACTTGAATTTATATACCGCCTCTAGCCACATAATTGCATAAGCCGTATTAAAAAACGCGATAAACGTGCAAATTAACGGGGTAAAAAAGTTATTATAAAAGTCCGCAAGCGTATACATTATCGAATTGCCTTGGATAAATATTGCTATTTCCGTATATACGTGTATTCGGTCGCCGTGAAATAATTTTGATATTGCCGAACCAATTTCGGGGAGCCAGAGCAGCAAAGGCAGTATTAAACTAAACGCCATTGCGTACATCAATATTACGGTAATTATTTTATGCTTTTTCCCCATTGCATTTTCTCCTGACGCATTGTCCGTTACAGAACATTATCACGTATGAATTTTGTAAGCTCCTCCGCCATTTCATTGTGCTCCGGAAGCCTCGGGTGTCCCGGTGTAGCCGCGCCGTTTCTGCTGAAAAGGTTGTGGTACGCCTTTATGCCCTCGGAGCACAGCTCATTTTTTATCTCCTCAATGGCATTGTCCCACTCGGCGTTGTGCATTAAAACTGTTGTAGTAAGGACGAATTTTGCGGAATTTTTATAGTGTCCGTCCAGCTCCCGCACCATTTTTTTGTAAGCGTCCTTCCATTTTTTACGGTAATCGGGGGCTGCAATGTTAATATCGTCGTTGTCGTTTACAGCGTCGTGCTTATCGTTCTGACCCACAGCAATAATTACCACGTCTGGACAGTATTTTCCGAAATCCCAGTCAGTGATCTCACCACCCTCGGGAAAATAACAGGTCTTGTCAAAGGTGCTTTCAAGACCTATACAGTCGGGCATATGGAAGTACCCGGTACCGTTAAAAATGGCGATACCTCCCTGACAAATATTGTGTATCTGCGCGTTGAGATTTCTTGCCGTCTGCATTACAAAGCTGTTCCACACATCGTCAAAGCGGCTGTTATGACCCTCGGGGTCGCTTTGACCCACATAGTCAACCGCCTCGATGACCTCGCCTGCACATACGCTGTCGCCGTAGACCTCGATTTTCAGCTCGGGCAGAGGCTCGGGTTCAAGGAACTCGCCGTCCGTCTCAAATGAAATAAGGGAAAGTGTCTGATTTCCCGCATGGCGTTTGTAAATAATTACCTCGTGAACGCCCTCGTCCAGTCCTGCGGCGGCTACAACGGTTATTTCCTCGCCGTTGTTGTACTCCGACAGGGGGACTTCCTTTGACTCGCCGTCTATCATCACGCCGAGGCTAAGCATACCCCAAAGGACGGTACTGTTTATCACAGCGAACAGTGAAGTTCCCGAAAATTTAAGCCTGACCTGCGCTCCGGCATGGAAAAGCTTAGTCTCCTTTACTGTTCTGTCAAATCTTCCCATATATAATGCTTTTGGGTCGTCATGTGAAATTTTCATAAAAAATGCTCCTTAATAAATTTTAAA
>CAMWVF010000144.1 GCA_947177545.1 uncultured Clostridia bacterium
CTTCTATGGGAATGGCAATGTAAGCTGTAAAAATCTCAGGATTTTTGCAAATAAAAAAATTAATTTTATGGAGGTACTCATTATGAGAAAAATCATTACAAAGGCAGCACTCAAGGCTATGCAGGCAAAGGAACTTCTTAAGTCCGCAAAGGGCGAAAATTTCGTGGACAGCGGCATTAAGATACTCATTGCCGTTGTAATCGGCGCGCTTCTGCTGGGCGGACTTTACGCGCTCTTCGGCGACGTAATTCTCCCCACCCTTAATCAGAAGGTCACCGATATGTTCAACTTCGCGGGATAATGCCCGCGGTCATTCAGACAGCCTTAATATCGGTACTGCTGATATACGATTCCGTAAGGGACATAAAATACCGCGAAATTCCCAATGAAATAAGCGCGGCGGTGGCTCTTGCAATGGTTTTAAATTTTAACGTCCAAAACCTTTGGGGACTCGCCGCTGCCGCGGTGTTTTTTATCACGGCTCTTTTTACGGGTAAGATCGGCGGCGGAGATGTTAAGCTGATAATTGCTCTGAGCGCGGTCTGCGGCTTGTGGGGAACTGTTTTCCTGATTTTTGCGGCGCAGCTTTCCATGCTCCTTTTTTACGCGGTATATGCCGCGGTAATGAAAATTAAAGGTCGGACGGCGGAAAAATCTCTGCCGTTCGTGCCATTTATCACATTCGGATATTTATTGCTGAAAATATTTTTTTGAGAGGATTTTTTATATGAATTTTTTGAAAAACAGAACGGTTCTCGGCGTGATCTGCATTGCCATCGCGCTTGTGATATGCTTTCTCATCACGCCGCTTTTTAACGCTTCCGCAAGCAAGACTACGGAAATTATCCGTATGAAAAACGACGTTAAGGTCGGGCAGGAAATTACCGAAAAGGACATTGAGACTGTCGAGGTGGGCGCATACAATCTTCCATCGGACGTGATAAAAACAAGCGATGAAATTGTTGGGAAATATGTCGCTTCCGAACTTGTAAAGGGAGAGTACGTCCTGCCCTCGAAAATTTCCGATACACCCGCAAACGAGAATAACTATCTCTACGGTCTAACGGGAGAAAAACGGGCTATTTCCATAACCATACCCTCCTTTGCCGCAGGACTTTCCGGCAAGCTTCAGTCGGGGGATATTGTTTCGGTCATTGCCTGCGACTACCGTGACAGCGGCGAGACTGTCGTTCCCGACGAGCTGCAGTACGTTGAGGTGATAGCCGCTACGGACAAATCCGGCAGCGACAAGGGCGACGTTGTTGTTACCGCCGACGGCGAGGAAGAAGCCGAGCTGCCCTCCACAATTACTCTTCTTGTGTCTCCCATGCAGGCAAATATTTTGGCGGAGCTTGAAGCCGACGGAGATATCCACGCCGCCCTTGTTTACCGCGGTACTGCCGAAAACGCCGCCGAATTCATAAAGGCGCAGGAAACGGTTCTCTCGGAAATTGAGGAAAAAATACTTGCGGAAAAAGAAAAGGAAGAAGCCGAGAACACAGCGAATACCGAAAATACCGAGGAAAGCGAGGAAGATCCCACAGAAAATATTTTGACGGAAACCGATGATACGACCGAAAACAATAATGCCGATACGGAGGAAAATACCGATGCCGAACTTTTTGAATAACTTGCTTAACCGTGACGAGGACGAAGAACTTGACCTTGAATTTGACCTTGCCGACCTCGAAAGCGGGTGCTTCGAGCTGCCTCCCGACCGTGAGGACAATCAGGTGCTTGCGGTCTGGGGAAGTCCCTCTTCGGGAAAAACAATCATGAGCGTGAAGATCGCAAGATATATCGCTTCCCAAAAGAAAAACGTCATACTTGTGCTTGCGGATATGTCCGCGCCGCCGCTGCCCTTTATCTGTCCGCCATCCGATCTGGAGGCGGAGCTGTCAATGGGAAATATCCTCGGCGCGGCTCACGTTACCGAGACTCTCATAAAGCAGAACGCTATCCTGCACAGGAAAAACGAGTATCTGACCATGCTGGGTATGCTCAAGGGGGAAAACGCTTTCACCTATCCGCCCTACACCGAAACTCAGGCAAAGGAGCTTCTTGCGGAACTGCGGAAAATGGCTGACTATATCGTCATCGACTGCACGAGCAATATAACGGGGGACGTGCTTTCGGCTGTTTCTCTCATCGAGTCGGACGCTGTTCTGCGCCTTGTTTCCTGCGATCTGAAATCAATTTCCTATCTGTCCTCGCAGCTTCCGCTTTTGCTTGACAACAAATTCAACACCAACAAGCAGTACAAGGCCGCAAGCAATGTTGACGATTTCCAGGCGGACGATAATATTGAACAGGTGGTGGGCGGCGTCAGCTTTAAGATACCCCATTCCGAGGAGGTCTACAAGCAGTTTTTGTCGGGAAATCTTTTTGCGGGACTTTCCGATAAAAGCAGCAAGGATTTCCGCAAGGCTGTTGCCAAGATCGCTAACGAGGTGTTTGAGTTATGAGAAATTTACGACGCGTGAAAACGAGTGACGGTATAAAAAATATGAAAGGGCGCGGCATGGCTGCTGGAGCTTCCCGCGAGGTGTTTGAGTTATGAGTTTGACGGTTTCTGCAAGTACGCAAAATATATTCTGCAAGTCTGATAAATTCAGACCGTTCTCCGATATTCTTAACGAGGTGCAGGCATATATTTCAAGTAAATATTCCGCACTCGTTATCGACGGAATTAATAACATAAACAAGGGCAACGACGAAGTAAAGGCTCAGGTAAAAAGATATATCGGAAAGTATCTTCTCGACTACCGTATTTCCGCGGAGGGCATGACCCAGCAGGAGCTGATCGACAAGCTGTACACCGAAATGGCTGAATTTTCTTTTCTGACAAAATATATTTTCGGCACGGGAATTGAGGAAATAAATATAAATTCTTGGGACGATGTTGAGGTGCAGTACAGCAGCGGCGAGACGGTGAAGCTGGAGGAAAAATTCGAGTCCCCCGACCATGCAATAAACGTTGTGCGGCGTATGCTCCATGTTTCGGGAATGGTTCTGGACAACACCTCCCCCGCTATTCTGGGACACCTTTCAAAAAATATCCGTATCGCCGTTCTGAAAACCCCTCTTGTGGACGAGGACGTGGGCGTTGCGGCTTCCATAAGAATAGTAAACGCTCAGAAGCTTAAAAAAGAGGATTTTCTCAGGTCGGGAACGGCAGCCGACGAAATGATGGAGCTGATGTCGGCTCTTGTGCGGTACGGCGTTTCCACCACTGTTGCGGGAGCTACCTCAAGCGGAAAAACCACGCTTACGGGCTGGCTGCTGACCACTATCCCCTACGATAAGCGCATATTCACAATTGAGAACGGCTCACGTGAATTAGACCTTGTGGAGCGCGATGAAAACGGAAAAATAATCAACAAGGTAATTCACACCATCACCCGCGAGAGCGAGGACGAAAAGAAAAGTATCACACAGGATAATCTTCTCGATATGGCTCTTCGTTTCCACCCCGACTATATTGTCGTCGGAGAAATGCGCAGCAGCGAGGCGGATTCCGCTCAAGAAGCGGCTCGGACGGGTCACACGGTAATTACTACTATCCATTCAAATTCCTGCGAGTCAACATGGCGCAGAATGATCACACTCTGCAAAAGAAAATATCCCAACGTTGACGACAAGGTGATATTAAATCTTGTTACCGAGGCGTTTCCCATAGTTGTCTACGCAAAGCAGCTCGAAAACAAGCAGCGGCGCATTATGGAGATAATGGAATGCGAGATACTTCCCGACGGCGCGAGAAAATATCATTCTCTCTATCAGTACAGAATTACCGAAAACCGCATGGAAAACGGAAAATTCGTTATTACCGGTTCACATGAAAAATGCGCCGATATTTCACCGTCCCTTCAGCGCAGACTGCTTGAAAACGGTATGCCGCAGGATGAATTAAATAAGCTTTTGAGAAAGGAGTCGGGCAAATGACAGCAATTTTATTGATAGCCTTTATCGGCATGGTTATTGGCTTTTTCCTCATTTTCGGAATATCGCCCCTTGAATTTACGGACGGCTTGTTCTCGTTTCTCACGGCAAAGCCGAACAGTCTGAAAAGCAGGATAAATGAAGCCACACAAAGGAAAAAGCCGAATATTTTCCGCCGCGAGATAATGGAGGCGCAGGAGGTTTTAAGGCTTACCAACCGCACCAATATGTTCTCTGTCTTATGCGTATGCTCCCTTGGACTTTCCGCTCTTGGCGTGTGTATCGCCATACTTATGGGCAACGCCTTTCTTGCTCCGGTAATGGCTGTGGGGCTTATGTTCGTACCCTTTTGGTACATTAAAACCACGGCTGTGAATTACAAAAAGGATATTTCCGCGGAGCTTGAGACCGCGCTGTCCATAGTAACCACGGCGTATCTTCGGAACGAGGATATTATCACGTCCATTGAGGAAAACGTTCACTATCTGAACGCCCCCGTAAAGAATGTTTTTGAGAATTTTCTCAGCAGGATAAAGCTTTCAAATCCCGATATTACGGCGGCTATCCTCGATATGAAAACAAAGATAGACAACGAGGTTTTTCACGAATGGTGCGACGAACTGATACTCTGTCAGAACGACCGCAGCCTTAAATCCACCCTTACCCCGACGGTAAACAAGCTGTCCGATATGCGGGTGGTGAACGC
>CAMWVF010000145.1 GCA_947177545.1 uncultured Clostridia bacterium
GATCAAGATTGTTTCGTTCAGCTTCGGCTGCTTTTTCAGCTTGCTTTTTTGCAATTTCCTGCTGAACAGCGGCAGCTTTCTTTTCAGCCTCCACCTTTTCAAAATCCTCGGTACTGATGACTACTTTCCCTTTTCCCAAAATAGATTTTTTATGTGGAATTTCCGCTCCGTCTGCCGCATTGCTCAATTCACTTAAGTGAGTAAGCTTATCTTCTAAACGCCTAACCTCTTTGTAAGATTCGACTGTCATAGTACCCCGCGATTTTTGCGGTTCTGCAATCGTTATACCGTACCGTCCGCAAATTTCTTTCAGTACATCACATTCGGACTTTCTCCACCTTGCAATGGCGTCCTTGCCGTCACCGAAACCCATTTCCTTTAACGCCTGTGCTATGCCGTTCTGCGTGTCAACGCCCCGCTTGTAATGTCCCACAGGTATGTAGTCAATGTGCAGGTGCGGCGTTGCTTCGTCCATATGAAGTACGGCGTTGAAAACGTAAAAGTTCGGATTTCTCGTTTGAAAACCGTCCATATATTCGGTCAGACACCTTGCGGCAACTTCGCCGTCAAGAGTACCCACTCCCGTATCATCTTTAGTTCCAATCTGAACAACGTCCTCATAAAAGCTTTTACGCTTGTCGGGAGAAGTCACAACGTTGTTGGAAACCGCATGGTTAAATTGATACTCAAAGTACCCACTTTTGATTTTCCTGTCGCTACGCTTTTGCCTTGCGTTGTAACGTTCAACCGCCGCCCCGAACAGCTTTTTATAGGCTTCACCAATCGGCTCTTTTATAAACGTTACATTGTTTTTGGTACGTCCGCTGTCAACGTTCTTTGGCTTGAAATCCCGATTGTTGTGGCTCAAAGAACCTTTTCCCTGACAGTGGGATAATGTCTTTACTCCGATTATCACGCTCCTTTCAAAAAACACTTGACATCATTATTTTGATGTGGTATAATCATTACAAGATATATTTAAATCTCTTATAGTGAATATTTATATTATAATCCACTATGGGGGATTTTGTCAATCATTATTTGAGAGATTTACAAAAAGTTCACAAAAGGAGAGGGTAGCAATGTTTTACGACCAGTTAATACGAATTTGCAATGAAAGGAACGTTAAGCCGACGCCGCTGATAAAGTCCTTGGGACTTAGTTCGGGCAATTTGAAACGCTGGCAGGAGGGCGCAACGGTCAATTCGGACATTCTTATGAAGTTTGCAGATTACTTTGATGTTCCCGTGGATTACTTTTTTGAGGAGTACAATAAAGGAGATATTGAGATTGACGATAGTGCAGAGAGTTCCATGACAAAAGTATACAATGTACTGAAATCTCACCCCGACCATATTGCCAGTATGCTGTCGGGCAAAATGCCGTCAAACGCCGATTTACTGCGTATCGCGGAATATCTGAATTATTCCGTGGAATATTTTGTGCGGGACGGTGAATTTCCCGACAATGTTAAAGCGGAGGACAGCTTGTTGGGCTCAATTCCGCCCAAAGACTTGATTTTAAACATTATGGCAAAGTTGTCGTCGGGAGAGGCGTTCAATTTCCTGCAAGTGCGTATTTCCAAAATTATACTGTCCAATCTTGCGAGGAAGAATATCCACAAAGAGAAACTGGAAAGTATACTGCTTTCCAAACGCAAGCTTGATAATCTTTTCGATAACTCGTTAAGTGAGGACAAGGTCACGGGATTTAACTTTTCCGACCTTGTTAGGATTTCCGAGGCGTTTAACCTTAGCTACAGCTATATGCTTACGGGGAAAGATTGATTTTCCGCATAATACAAAACGGTCTGCCGAATTTCTTGACAGACCGTTTTTATCTTATTGAAGCAATGTTGCATACGCCGCACATCGCAGCGAAGCTGCGGTTTTACTTACGGCTTTGCCCTAAGTAACGCCATAGTACTTATGACAACTTCGCAAGCTACGTTATCATAAGTACGGCGCTCTCCGAGGGGCAGACTTTCCCTCTGCACTCCCTTATATGATTTATGTTCACTATAGTGAACATAAATGCAAAAAACATTCTGATAAACGTCCCACTGACATATAGTAAAGAAGTATTTGGTTTTGAAAAGATGCTGACGGCAATGTAATGCATTATTATGAAACTTCTATTTTAAAATCGGAATTTGTATTTCTGTTTCGGTCACTTTCTTTTTTGTAATACCGAATTTGAGGACATTCATTCCAAACGGGCGGTTTTTTTATTCCGAATTTTTGAACTGGACGGGCGTTATTCCCTCGTACCTTTTAAAAAGCTTGCAGAAATAACTTGCATTGGAAAAACCTGTTTCCAGAGCAATTTCATCAACAGTTTTGCCGGAGCCTGTAAGAAGCTCCTTTGCAGCCTGTATGCGGCGTTTTGCAATATACTCCATGGGACGTGAGCCGAGAGTATTTTTGAAAAGCAGACATATATACTGCTTTGAAACTTCCGAAACAGCGCAAAGGTCGTCCATTGAGATATGCTCCGTGAAGCTTGCGTTAATATAATCTATTGCCTTTAACAATGCGGTGTTCAATGCGCCCGACGTTCCCTTTCCAGAAATAATGCGGTAAAATTCTATGAGAAAATCGTACAAATAACCCGAAGCTCTGTAATTTCCGAAAACGCTGTCCGACCTTATCGCGTCGTGCATTTTCCTGAAAATATGCTCCAATGTTTTTGTTTCGCTGAGCTTAAATACCGAGGGCTTCGTTAGTCCGAAATGCTTTAAAATATTCTCCGCCGCAAAGCCTGCCGGTACTATCCAGTGAACGTCCCACACATCGCTGTCGGGATAGTATTCATGAGGATATTGGGCAGGCATAAATACAGCCGTATACGGCGGGATATGGATACTTTTCCCGTCAAGCAAAAGCGTCCCGCTGCCCTTTGTGCAGTACAGTATCTGCGGGCAGGGGTAGCCCTCTGTTCGGGTTATATGATCCTGACAATGCTGCTGACCCATATTGATAAGATACAACGGCAGATCCTTTTCGTCCCGTATTATAGGATAGTCGCAGAAAAACAAAAAACATCTCTCCTGTTTCATATTGTTATATAATGATAATATCATCTATTGACCTGTTTGTCAATAAGTGTTATACTATTGTAAGCGGGAACGAGGCGGGACACACCCGAGCTTCCGAATGGAGCGTTGTCCCCGAGCGTGCTCGCGAACCGAGCCTACAATTGCGTTTGTGGGAATTTATAATGGAAAAGAGGAATAATTATGGATATTACAAAAATAGCAGCCCCCGATTCCCCTAAAAGCAAAATGACATACCACGAAGACCCCCAAGCTCTGCACATAAACACCCTTGACAAGCATTGCTATTTTATTCCTTTCGGCAAGAATCAGGAAGCTTTTAGTGACAGGGAAAATTCCGACCGCTTTGAGCTTCTTAATGGTGAATGGGATTTCAGATATTACGACAGCATTATAGATATGGATGACGACTTTTTGAATGTCCCCTTTGAGAAAAAAATACTCGTCCCCTCAAACTGGCAATTGCACGGATATGACAAGCCGCAGTATACAAACATATGCTATCCCATACCTTACGACCCGCCTTATGTGCCAGACGATATTCCCGTGGGTGTGTACCGCCGCAGTTACAACTATGCTCCTGACGGCATGGAAAAAATCCTTATTTTCGAGGGCGTTGACAGCTGCATTTATCTTTATGTAAACGGCGAATTTGCGGGGTACTCACAGGTCTCCCACAGCACCTCCGAGTTTGACATCACACCGTTTTTAAAGGAGGGAGAAAATACAATTTCCGCCGCCGTTTTAAAATGGTGCGACGAAACATATTTGGAGGATCAGGACAAATTCAGGCTGTCGGGAATTTTCCGCGATGTGTACGTTTTGTCCCGCCCCAAAAAGCGGCTGAAAAATTATATTATTCGGACGGAACTTTCCGAGGATTTTTCCTCTGCGGAATTTATTTTTACAGCTTTCGGCTGTGACGTGACTGCAGAGCTTTCCGACGGTTCTGGAAATAAAATTGCGGAATTTTCCGCAAAGGACGGGAAAACGGTTTGTACTGGGAAAATGGTTATGAGGTCTGCTTCGACCAGTTACGTCTCGGCGGCGTTGAACTGTCGAAAGCAGAAGCTTGGAACGGTTCCCCCGCCGAGTTCGAGGACTTGCCGCTTTTCGTAAACGTAAGGGCGAACGGCGTTTCCTACCGCTTCAACAAACGGCTCTCCGAATTTGATTCCATAAAATCAGGCGGCAAGGAACTGCTTGACAAGCCTATGGCATTCAACTTTTTCCGTGCGCCTGTTGACAACGATGTTATGAAAGGCGATTGGTACAGGGCGCACCTTAACGACCACACGGTAAAAAATTACGGCGTGACTGCCGTGAAAATCTCCGACGGTGTTGAAATTTCCCTCCGCCAGTCCTTCGGGTGGAGCATACACCAGCCCTTTGCTTATATGGACACGGTTTACACGGTTATGAACGACGGTTCGCTCCGCATTAAGTGCAAGGCGGAATTTTCCAACAAGGTAACCTTCCTGCCAAGGTTCGGCATACAGCTGTTTGTTCCGAAAAGCTTCGATAAGGTGGAATATTTCGGTTACGGACCTTACGAGAGCTACATTGACAAGC
>CAMWVF010000146.1 GCA_947177545.1 uncultured Clostridia bacterium
GAGGGCAGCTTTCCGTATTTAAGTTCCGCCGCCTTGTTCAGGTCGTGGACTCTTTCCGCATTTGCAATGTCAGCATTTGTCTGCTCTATATCCTCACGGAGCTTTTGCAGACGGGAAATCGTCACCTTTTCATTTTCCCAGCGGGCTTTCATTTCGTTGAACTCTGAACGCATCTCCGAAAGCTCTTTTCGGACTTCTGAAAGCTCCTCTGCGGCAAGCTTACTGTCCTCTTTTTTAAGAGCGGTCTCGGCAATTTCCTGCTGCATTATCTTTCGTGCAAGGTCGTCCATTTCGGCGGGCATGGAGTCCATTTCGGTGCGGATAAGGGCACAGGCTTCGTCCACAAGGTCGATAGCCTTGTCTGGAAGAAATCTGTCTGAAATATACCTGTTTGAAAGAGTTGCCGCCGTGATGAGGGCAGAGTCCTGAATTTTTACGCCGTGGAAAACCTCATACCTCTCTTTAAGTCCGCGGAGTATGGAAATCGTGTCCTCAACTGTAGGTTCGTCCGCCATAACAGGCTGAAAACGGCGTTCGAGAGCGGGGTCTTTTTCGATGTATTTTCTGTACTCATTGAGTGTAGTCGCACCGATACAGTGAAGCTCTCCCCTTGCAAGCATTGGTTTCAAAAGGTTTCCTGCGTCCATTGCACCGTCTGTCTTGCCTGCACCTACAATGGTGTGCAGCTCGTCAATAAACAGGATAATTCGTCCGTCAGACTTTTTCACCTCGTTCAGGACTGCTTTGAGACGTTCCTCAAACTCGCCGCGGAACTTCGCCCCCGAAATAAGGCTGCCCATGTCAAGGCTGAAAAGCTTTCTGTCCTTGAGGTTGTCAGGGACATCTCCGCGGACTATACGCAGGGCAAGTCCCTCAACGATTGCGGTTTTGCCGACACCGGGCTCGCCGATAATAACGGGATTGTTTTTGGTTTTTCGGGACAGTATTCGGATAACGTTACGTATCTCAATATCGCGCCCGATAACGGGATCAAGCTTATTCTGCTTGGCAAGTTCCACCAAATCCTGACCGTATTTTTTCAGCACGTCATAGGTGTCTTCGGGATTGTCGCTTGTTACGCGCTGATTGCCGCGAACCTCCTTTAAAGCGGCAAGGAACTTGTTCCTGTCAATTGAATAGCTGCCGAAAAGCTTTTTCAGACGGTCGTTGGCGGTATCGAAAAGGGCAAGCATAATATGCTCAACGGAAATAAAATCGTCCCGCATATTTTTGGCGGTCTCCTCGGCTTTGTTGAGGGTCTTGTCAACATCCTGTGTGATGTAGACGGTATTGGCTTCCCTGCCGCTTCCTGTGACCTTTGGGAGAGCTGCAACAAGCTTTGCCGTTTCCCTTGTTACTACGGAAGCGTCCGTCCCCATTTTGGTGAAAAGCTGGGGTATTAGACCGCTTTCCTGCTCTAACAGAGCATAGAGGATATGCTCCTGTTCCACGCTTTGGTTTTGGTATTCGATAGCCGTGCTCTGGGCAGAATTTATTGCGTCCAGAGATTTTTGGGTAAATTTTTGTGCATTCATAGTAGTTTTCACTCCTTAAAATAATTGTTGTATTTGTAGAAAATAATTACAATTTTTTGGACTGTTTGTTATTATCACTATTTTTATATAATATAAATTTAACAAATTAGACAATGACTACCGCAAATAATGTCTTATAGTGTTGAATTTTTGGAAAATATGCAGAAAAATCCCGAAAACTTTATATTGCAGAGATATTCCCAGTTATTGTATAATTATGGTACTGCAACAGAAAAATATACAGCAGTTAAAACAAAAGAAATTCGCATTTTCAGAACTAAAATTACTCTGAAAGCAAAAGAAAGGAACTGGAAAAAATGAGGACTGTAAAAACTTTTGAAGAAGCTAAGGGAAAGCTGCGTTATGAACTTTTTGTTGAAAAAATTGACAATACTGAGCATTATGGGATATCCGTTACATCAAGTATTTTCGGAGAACCCGAAACAGCGACTGTCAAAGATATTACCACCAAATCAGAGCTTGCGGAGAAAATGTTCCGCATGATAGCAGATAATTTCGTTATCCCCTCGACTTTTACCGAGGTAGTGGAAGAGCTTGTTGCCGCAGAGTTTACGGTTTGATTTTTGTACACCTTATACGCCGTTCGGAAAAAATTTTTTTGAACGGCGTTTTTTATCTTGACAAATCGGAAAAAGTGTTGTATAATAAAGTACTACCCAAAAAGGCTGAACTGTGCTTGTATTGCTGCATTACATCAATACAGCTAAATGCCGAACTGTACACACTTGCTGCGAGAACGAGAAAAGGACGTTTGCTATGGAAAAAACTTCTTTTAAAACAATTGCCGAAAACCGCAAGGCCCGGCATGAATATTTTATCCTCGCCAGCTACGAGGCAGGCATTGAGCTTGTTGGTACGGAGGTCAAGTCCATACGCCGCGGCGGCATCAATCTGAAAGATAGCTGGTGTTCTATTGACGACGGCGAGCTTTGGGTAAAGGGTATGCACATTTCTCCATATGACCACGGCAATATTTTCAACCGCGACCCAATGCGGGTCAGGAAGCTGCTGCTCCACAAAAAGCAAATAATGCAGCTTTTGGGCAAGGTCAAGCAGGAGGGGCTTACACTTATACCGATATCGGTATATTTCAAGGGTTCTATGGTAAAAGTCCAGGTGGGACTGTGCAAAGGCAAAAAATTACACGACAAGCGTGACGACATGGCTGCAAGGGCAGCGCAGCGGGACATTGAACGCGCCGTAAAGGAGCGCAATCATTAGTGCAAAAGCAATCAAACTGAAGCGACCGGAATTTCTTGTCCCTTGCTTCTTAAATTATTGCTTCTAAACGGGGATGTAAAGGTTTCGACGGGGATTTTAAAACATGATAAGCGAGTAGAGGTTTGTGCCATCTCTTAAAACGGCACCGTTTTAAAATTAGACGACAACAATAATTTTGAATTAGCAGCTGCTTAATTGCTGCTCGTCCTGCCGATGAGTACCGCGGCTTCGGTTTGGGCGTCGATTAGCGGTGAACGCATTCGGGAAGCGCCTGCGTCCCGTATGTGTATTGCAGGCTACTGAGCATTGTTGGGTGTTTGTTCCCGATAATGCGAGGGAATGTTAATAACAAACTACACTCGTAGAAGTTCATGCGGATAGATTTTCGGACACGGGTTCGATTCCCGTCATCTCCACCAAGGCGGGTAAGCCCCCGCTAGCAGAAAAGTTTCTGTAGAAATACAGGAACTTTTTTATTTATCTTTTTTCTGTCCTTGATTATAGTATAACTGTATATCGTGTATATTTTATGATGTTTATATGTATATAATGTAAAAATTAGCACTCTCAATTTAAGAGTGCTAATTTTTTTATCAATCTATATTTTTATCAGAAAAAATCTCATTTCCTTTAGCCAAAAGCTTTTGGAACGGAATTTTGTATCCTTTTGGGACGCCACAGCTTATCTATGACAGACCGAGAGATAACAAGTAGCCAATATGAAGAAATGTATCGTCAGCAAGTTGCGCCGCCCTTGACAGTCTTTTTGAGTACGGCACTCTTGTCTATTTTGTCGTTCAGGAGCTTATCCTGAACGTACTCGAAGCCAAGGCGTTCAATAGTGTCTGCAAAGCGTTCGCCCGATAATCCCTCGTCGCGGAAGAAAAGTATTGCTTTTTCAATGGTGTCCATAACCTCTTCCTCGGAAGTGAACAATTTTTCAAGGGGTCTGCCGTTGGCTATTTTCTTGCCCCACCTGCCGCCAATATATATCTTATAGCAGTCGGTGTACTCGGGTACTGCTCCGAATGGACACTTTTCACGGCAGCGTCCGCAGTTGTTGCAGTCCGTGGTCATGACAATTTTGCCATCCTCAACCTTTGCCGCCTTTATGGGACAGGAGGTCTCCACCTGACATTTTCCGCAGCCGCGGCATTTGTCCGACATGATGACGGGGACGCGCTGACCGACTATTCCCAGATCGTTAAGATTAGGCTTCACGCAGTTGTTTGGACAGCCTCCCACAGCAATTTTGAATTTATGTGGCAGAGTAACGTCATGATATCCGAGGTAGAAACGCTCGTGTATTTTTTCGCTCAAACCGAATGTGTCTATGAGACCGTACTGACAGGTAGTACCCTTGCAGGACACAACAGGACGCACCAGCGAACCCGTACCGCCTGTGAGCAGATCGTGTTCGCCGAGAAACTCGATAACGGCTTCAATATTTTCATACTTAACGCCCTGAATTTCCAGCGTGAGACGGCTTGTGAAAGTCACCTCGCCGCTTCCGAAACGGTCTGCCGCCTCGGCAATAACCCGCTGCTCCTCGGCGGTTATCTTTCCGTTTTTCGTGATTACGCGGACGTTAAACACGTCTGGATAACGCTTATCCTGCAAACAACCCAGAGCCTTTACACGCTTTATTTCTTCGGCGGAAAGCGTACCGCCTGCGTTTTCGACCTTGACGGTGTTGAAAAATCCGCCGCCCTCCAAAACTCTCGTATTTGTGTAGCCGAAATGCTTCAGCCTGTTTTGCAGGAAATATCTTCTCTTGCCCTTTGCGCATACAAGGAGCAGCTTTTCGTCCTTGGCAATGCCTGCAAGCTCTCCTGCTACCT
>CAMWVF010000147.1 GCA_947177545.1 uncultured Clostridia bacterium
CCTACCAAGCTTCGATGGTGCTTTCTTATAAATATCAGTACGCCAACCCTTCAAGCTCGTTAAGGTCATAGGGCGTTTTTTGGTACACACAGTAATTTATCCAGTTTGAAAACAGCAGATTCGCGTGCGCCCGCCAATTGAAGTGCGGCGGCTGGGACGGGTCGTCATATGGGAAATAATGCTTCGGCATTTGTATGTCAAGACCCTTGTCCTTATCTCGGAAATACTCGTTCGCCAGCGTGAATCGGTCGTACTCGAAATGCCCCAAAAGGAAGAAACGCCGCTCGTCCCTGTCGGCGATCATGTTCACACCCGCCTCGCTTGAAAAGGCGAGTATTTTTAATTCGCGGACTTTTTCCACGTCCATGCGGCGTATTTCGGTGTGCCGAGAATGGGGTACGTTGAAAACCTCGTCAAAGCCCCTTAACAGCGGGTGATTTGCAACCTCAGCCTTATGGGGGAAAATGCCGAACATTTTCTGCGGCAGGTCGTATTTGGGTATGCCGTAATGATAGTACAGCCCTGCCTGCGCTCCCCAACAGATATGTAGGACGGAGTAGACGTGGCGGCGAGACCATTCCATAATTTGACAAAGCTCGCTCCAGTAGTCCACCTCCTCAAAAGGTATCTGCTCAACAGGCGCGCCTGTTATTATCAGACCGTCAAAGAGCTCCTCCCTGATGTCCGCAAAGGTCTTGTAGAACTTTGTCAGATGCTCGGCGGAGGTGTTTTTCGTTACATGGCTCGCCATCTGGATAAGCTCGATATCCACCTGTATGGGGGTATTGGAGAGCAGTCTCAGAAGCTGGGTCTCGGTCTCGATTTTTTTCGGCATAAGGTTTACTATTGCAATTCTCAGGGGACGTATGTCCTGGCGCATTGCGTCTGCGTCGGTCTTGACGAAAATATTTTCGCCCTGAAGAACCGTATACGCGGGCAGATTATTCGGTATATTGATCGGCATTTGTTGTTCCTCCGTTTTCGGTGATTGATAAACTTGAATATGCGGTATCTTTGGATATTTCCGGCAAAAAGGCGGTATCCCTTTGCGGACGGTCTTTTAATGCGGTGTCTAATGGTATTTTGACCGCGCCGACTGTACTTACCATGCTTACTGTACTGCTCTCGGTTTCCGCAGTAGTTTCCACTACAGATGTTGTAGTGCTTTCGGTTTCCAGCTCGGGGACTTCCGTTACAGCAGTTGTTTCGGAATTTTCCGTATAAGACGTTACCACGTCCGTAACCACAAATGTAAACACGGCGGCAGTATCGCGGGAGACCTGCTCTATCTGATCCCTGCCGATCCCCGTATCGGGAACTGCTCTGGGCGGACGTGAGACGGTATTGGGATTTCCCCTGCTGCTTTCGGAAGCTGTTTCGGATTCGGAGTACGTCGCCATATACTCGCTGAACGTATCCGCAAAAGATGTGGTAGTCATGGTCATAGTTGTAAGCGGCGGAGGGTTCTCCGTAAAAATAACGGTTCTTGTTCTGTCCGCATTGCAGCCGCTTAGCAAGGATGCCGCAAAAATAAATATAAAGGAAAAAAGTAATTTTTTCATAATACAAACATTATAGCACAATCCGCCGCAATTTTCAAGGGAGATACCGCACAAAGATCGCCATGCAGATGAGCAGTCAGATTTTTCGTCAGATTGTATCAAAAATCCGCAGACATTCTCGCGTATGTTAATGATTTTTGGTGCAATATGACGGAAAATATGCAAGTGTAGTGCTACAATCTGCCGTGGGGCATTCCCCGCAAATTTATTGACACCGCTTCATATTTATGGTATAATTGTACATAGTTGATTTTAGATTTTTACAGGAGGAATTTATTATGTATCCATTAAAGCTTACACCGGCATTCAAGGACTATCTCTGGGGCGGCACACGCCTCCGCGACGATTTCGGAAAGAACTGCGATTTTGAAAAAATTGCCGAAAGCTGGGAGCTTTCCTGCCACAAGGACGGCAATTCAACAATTGCAAACGGCGAGTACGCGGGAAAAACTCTTGCGGAATATATCGAGATTTGCGGAAAATCTGTACTGGGCAGCAACTGCGGACGTTTTGAACAGTTCCCCATACTGATAAAGCTTATTGACGCCAAGGACAATCTTTCCGTTCAGGTACACCCAAACAACGAGTACGCACAGCGGGTCGAGGGCGAGTACGGCAAAACCGAAATGTGGTATATCGTTGACTGCGACGAGGGCGCGGAGCTTCTCTACGGCTTCAAAAAAGAAGTCACTAAAGAGGAATTCCGTGAGCGTATCGAAAACAATACTCTGCTTGAGATCACACAGTCCGTACCCGTTAAAAAGGGCGACGTTTTCTTTATTGAGGCGGGAACTCTTCATGCTATCGGCAAGGGTATTCTGATCGCGGAAATTCAGCAGAATTCCAATACCACATACCGTATTTACGACTACGGAAGAGTCGGCGCGGACGGCAAGCCAAGGCAGCTCCACATTGACAAAGCTGTTGAGGTAACAAATCTTTGCCCTGCAAAGCCGTACCCCAAAACAGAAGCTTTCACTGAAAACGGCGCGGTAAAGCGTCTGCTTTCAAAGTGCGAATATTTTACGGTTTATTCCGTTGACGTGGACAAGGAAGCGTCCTTCAATGCGGACGAAACGTCGTTCCACAACATATTGATTTTGGAGGGAGAAGCCGTGCTGAAGTGCGGAAATGAAGTTCTCCAATTAAAGAAAGGAGACAGCGTTTTCGTTCCTGCGGGCTGCGGAGAGTACAGTCTAACGGGAGCGTTTAAGTCAGTTTTCACAAGGATAGACTAAGCGGGTAGCCCCCGCGGGCTTGTTCTACCCCAAGTCGGATACGGCAACTTTGGTTTACCAAGCCCCCTGTCAAGGGGCGGGTGAGTTGTCCTGACGTGGCGTTTATTGACTGATTTTATGCGTACCATATGAATATCAAAAAATTTATCGGAGACAGAAATTTTTACAGAACAGTATTTGCTATTGCCGTTCCGATCATGATTCAGAACGGCATAACAAATTTTGTAGCCCTGCTTGACAACATTATGGTGGGGCAGCTTGGGACGGAGCAGATGTCCGGTACGGCGGTGGCAAACCAGCTTATGTTTGTGTACAATCTCTGCGTATTCGGGCTTTTGGCGGGTCCCGGAATTTTCGGGGCGCAGTTTTTCGGCAAGGGCAGCAATGAGGGCGTGCGGAATGTTTTCCGCTTCAAGATAATCATAGGTGTTATCGCTCTTGCGGGGGGAATTACCCTGCTGTCATTTTTCGGGGACGGGCTTATAAATTCCTATCTGACTGGTGAAAGCCAAGGCGGCGACCGAGACCTTATTTTTCGCTCGGGAAAAGAGTACATTTCCATTATGCTTGTGGGACTTATCCCCTTTACGGCGACGCAAATTTACGCCTCTACGCTAAGGGAGACAAACTGCACTATTCCCCCGATGTTTGCGGGACTTGCGGCGGTGCTGATAAATCTTGCGCTGGACTGGGCGCTTATTTTCGGCAAGCTGGGACTTCCCCAAATGGGGGTAAAGGGTGCAGCTCTTGCCACGGTAATTGCACGTTTTGTGGAGTGCGCCATAGTTATTGTGTACACACATGCCAAAAGGGGCAGGAACGACTTTATCCGCGGCGTTTTCAGGAGCATGAAAGTACCCCGTGAGCTTGTTGTGAAAATAGCGATAAGCGGTCTGCCTTTAGCGGTAAACGAATTTTTCTGGTCGTCAGGAATGGCTAAGCTGAACCAATGCTACTCGCAAAAGGGGTTGGAAGTGGTTGCGGCGACTAATATTTCCTCGACTATTTTCAATCTTTTTAATGTGGTGTACATTGCCCTCGGTTCTGCGGTTGGAATTATCGTGGGGCAGATATTGGGTTCGGGAGACATGAAACGCGCCAAGGACACCGACACAAAGCTTATCGCTTTCAGCATTGCTGCGGGAGCTTTAACTGGCGGCATAATGGCTGCTTTTTCGGGAGTTTTCCCCATGTTTTACGAAACCACGGAACAGGTTCGCGGACTTGCATCGGAGTTTATAATCATTCTGGGAATATTTACGCCCGTTCAGGCGTTTATCAATGCGGCTTACTTTACCCTCCGTTCGGGCGGACAGACCTATGTCACGCTGATTTTCGACAGCGTGTTTATGTGGATAATTTCCGTACCAACGGCTATGCTGCTTGTTAAATTTACAAGCTTTGACATCACCATGATATTTTTTATCTGTCAGGCGGTGGACATAATAAAGGTTGCAATAGGGTTATTTCTGTTAAAAAAGGGAGTATGGCTGCGGAATATCGTGTCAGAAAAAAAGTAACTAAAGAGGCACAAATATTGAAAAGTTATCCAAAGCGTCGTTTGAAAAAGCAAGAAATTTTATGTACGACCATGGGCAGGATATAGATTTGGCTATGTTTCAATGCTATTTTGAGGAAAATCCAAAATCAGAGGTCATAGAAGTTCTCGGAAAATACCAGAAACGAGGACGGCAGTTGGACTCCGAGCTGGAGATGGGGCGACCCCGAGATATGGCAAGGGGTTGAAAAGCGCCTCAAGGGCTTAATGACAATGAAAATTTTACGCAGTCTCGATG
>CAMWVF010000148.1 GCA_947177545.1 uncultured Clostridia bacterium
AAATTAATGCTTGCAAATGCAAAAAAGGAAATATAAAAACCGGAGGATAGGATTACCGAAAAAGTGATCCTATCCTTTTATTTTATTCGCCGCAATTTTCAAGCAATGGAGTGCAAAAGCGCTGATTTGTCAATTATCGTCATAGCCGTCTTTAGGACTGCATATAATCATATTAACCGAAAAATTCTGAAAGGATTGTTACTTATGAGCTTTGACAAATACTACCCCTTTACAGCGGAGGAGCTTCCCTACACGCTTAACGCACTCGAACCCAACATAAGCGAATATACCATGTATTTCCACCACGACAAGCACTACATGGGCTACATCGACAAGCTTAACAAGCTTCTTGAAAACAGACCCTTTATGCAGAATGTCCCCCTTGAAACCCTGACTAAAATGGAGGACGAAGCTATCCGCACCAATGCGGGAGGCGTTTACAACCACGAGCTTTATTTCAGCTCCCTTACCCCGAATTACAGAAAACCCTCGGGACGGCTTGCGGGTCAAATCGAAAAGGATTTCGGCTCTCTTGAAGCCCTCGAAGAACAGCTTGCGGAGGCGGGAATGAACCTCGTCGGCTCGGGCTGGGTATGGCTTGCGGAAAACCCCACGGGAAATCTTGAAATACTTACAACCGCAAATCAGGACACTATTGATTTTGACAAATACAATCCAATGCTGAACATTGACGTCTGGGAACACGCCTATTATCTCGACCGTCAGAACCGCCGTGACAAATACCTTAACGCCGTTCTGCAAAAAGCCAATTGGCTGAACGCGCAGAATAATATGTCCGAATAAAAAACGGTGTACCCCCAAACAGGGTACACCGTTTAACTTTGCTTATGTAATCAGCCCTCGTAATTTATACCTATCTGCAAAGCTTTAAGGTTGTTTGCCGCAAGAGCAGCTTTCTTTGCGGGGACTACTTTTTCCACAGCCTTTTTAAAGGTCTCAGCGGATACTATTCCTGTCTCCCTGAAAAGCTTTCCGAGAATAATTATGTTTGCGCCGCCTGCCAGGTCGTTGTCTTGGGCAAGCTGTGTCGCCGGGATATAGAAGGACTTCACGTCCGTGCGGTCCACTGTACCGTCCACCATGGAACTGTCAACAATTATAAAACCGTCGGACTTTACGCTGCCCTTGAATTTTTCAAGGGACGGCGTGTTCATTACCACAAGAATGGATGGCTCCACTACCAGCGGAGAACCTATAGGGTCGTCGGAAATGCAGACGGAGCAGTTGCAGGTGCCGCCTCTCATTTCGGGTCCGTAGGAAGGAAGCCATGAGACCTCCTTGTCGTCCATAAGTCCCGAGTATGCGAGAATTTTTCCAGCGAAAAGTATGCCCTGTCCGCCAAAGCCTGCAAGAAGAATGTCATGCGTCATATTACTCACCCTCCTTTTCAGAGAAAGCGTCCGCGTCCTTGTAAACGCCCAAAGGATAGTAAGGTATCATGTCGTCCTCCAGACGCTTTAAAGCGTCCACAGGAGAAAGTCCCCAGTTTGTGGGACAGGTGGAAAGCACCTCAACAATGGAAAATCCTTTTTTGTCACGCTGATTTTCAAAAGCCTTGCGTATAGCTTTTTTAGCTTCCTTTATGCGTGGAACTGTGTTTACCGCCACACGCTGGGCGAGAGCAGTACCCCTCAAGGTTGCAAGCATTTCACACACCCTTATTGGATAACCCGCAAGCTTGGGGTCACGTCCGTACGGCGTGGTCTGGGTCACCTGACCGGGAAGAGTTGTGGGAGCCATCTGTCCGCCCGTCATGCCGTAGGTTGTGTTGTTTACAAAAATAACGACTATATTCTCGCCTCTTGTAGCGGCGTGAACGGTCTCCGCGGTACCTATCGCGGCAAGGTCGCCGTCGCCCTGATATGTGAAAACAAACTTGTCGGGGTTGGTACGCTTAACGCCTGTCGCAACAGCGGGAGCGCGTCCGTGAGCGGCTTCGATCATATCGCAGTTAAAGTAATCGTAAGCCATTACCGAGCAGCCGACGGGACAGATGCCGATAGTGTCCCCCTCGATGCCCATTTCATCTATTACCTCGCACACAAGGCGGTGGATTATACCGTGAGTACAGCCGGGGCAGTAGTGCATGGTCACGTCCGCCATTGACTTTGGTTTTTCAAAAACGACTGCCATTATTTTGCACCTCCATTGTACTTTTTGATCTCTTCAAAAATTTCTGACGGCTTGGGAATCACGCCGCCTGTTCTGCCGTAAAATTCCACTGGCTTGGAACAGTTTATGGCAAGCTTAACGTCGTCTATCATCTGTCCCATGGACATTTCCGTGCAGAGGAAAAGCTTTGCGGTCTCCGCAGCCTTTTGGTACTCCTTAACCGGGAACGGCCAGAGCGTGATAGGACGGATAAGTCCCGCCTTGATACCCTGCTCTCTCGCCATATTTACCGCAGACTTTGCAACACGGGCAGTTGCGCCGTAAGCTGTTACGATAATGTCAGCGTCGTCGGTAAGGTACATTTCAGCTTCAGCGTACTTAGCCTTGATGTCCTCGTAACGCTCAAAACGAGCCTTTACGGAATTTTCAAGGACGTCGGGCTGCAAGTACAGAGAATTGATAATATTATGCTCACGCTTGCCGCCGTGACCGTTTGCAGCCCATGGCTTGTCCTTAAAGGACTCCTTTTTCTCGGGGAAAGTCACAGGCTCCATCATCTGACCGAGAAGTCCGTCCGCAAGTATCATTGCGGGCATACGGTACTCGTCGGCAAGGTCGAAAGCCTTTGTGACTGTGTCCACCATTTCCTGAACGGAGCAGGGCGCATACACCAAAAGCTGGAAGTCGCCGTGTCCCAAAGCCTTTGTAGCCTGCCAGTAGTCCGCCTGTGAGGGCTGGATACCGCCAAGTCCCGGACCGCCTCTCTGTACATTGATTATAACGCAGGGCAGGTCGGAGCCTGCTATGTAGGAAATTCCCTCGGATTTAAGGGAAATTCCCGGAGAGGACGAAGATGTCATAGCTCTTACGCCTGTGGAAGCCGCGCCGAGAACCATATTTATAGCTGCTATCTCGGACTCCGCCTGAAGGAAAATTCCTCCCTCTTTCTGAAAACGCTTTGACAAATATGCCGAAATTTCCGTCTGGGGTGTAATAGGGTAGCCGAAAAAGCACTTGCAGCCCGCTCTTATCGCAGCCTCGGCAAGAGCCTCGTTACCTTTCATAAGATTACGTTCCAAAATATTCACTCCTTAAAACTTTTTTATTTCTCCACGATAATTGCGCAGTCGGGGCACATAGTGGCGCACATAGCGCAGCCTATGCACTTTTCGTCATCGATACAGACAGCAGTGAAGTATCCCTTTCGGTTGCGCTTCTCTTTCTGAAGCTCAACTATCTTCTTGGGACACGCTGTTGTACAGAGCGCGCAGCCCTTGCACTTTTCAAAATTTACTGTTATCTTTGCCATTTATAAAGCTCCTTTCGGTATGATTTTTATATTTATATACAATCAGTAATTGTATTTCTGGCCTTTTAATGTGTTTTCAGCAAGTTTGCGTACACAAATCAATTACCAAATGTATAAATAATTTGCATATTTACAATTAGTAGCTGCCTTTAAGGTTCTTATTTATCCTAAAAATGCAGTAGATACCATACGCAAAATTAAACGCAGGAACAAGGGACAGCAATATCCAAAGCACCTTTTTGCCCTTGGACTTGTCGGTGGTGAGTATGTACCGTATGCAGCCGTTTGCTATCATTATAACAGGCAGCAGCGTCATGAACGCGGTTACGCCCAGTACTACAAATTCTGCTCCGATTAAAAGAAAAAGGCATATCACAAATATATTCAAAAGCGGCACAAACAAAAGCAGCAGCAAAAAAGGCAAAAACATTATTGTTCCCGATGTAACAAACGTGCC
Organism: uncultured Clostridia bacterium; assembly: GCA_947177545.1. Taxonomy (GTDB): domain Bacteria; phylum Bacillota; class Clostridia; order Oscillospirales; family Ruminococcaceae; genus RGIG8773. Next base: position 3,900 of record CAMWVF010000148.1, read on the forward strand.
TATCAGCATAATTATCTCCGCCACGCTTATGAGCATGAGCACGCCGTAGAGAACATTCCCCGCAAGTCCCACAGCAATAAGCTTTCGCGCGGAGTATAAAGCCACCGTGTCAAGGTAAGGCGACCTTTCTGTCTTGCTTTTATCAACGGGAAAAATATTCCCCCTGACATAAACCGTAGCGGCAACCGCAAACAGCGCAAGACAGCCTATAATATCCAGAATTATCTTACCGATACTTGTTCCGCCAAAGCTCGCAAAAAACGCTCCAACCGCCGCCGCAAGGGCAGTAGGTACAATCAGCATAGTCACCGAGTACACCGCCGTGTTGGAAAGCAAGTGCCGCTTAAAAAGGTCGGCAATGCAAATCGCCATAAGTACCGCAAGTAATATCCACATATTTTTTACGGAAAGTATAAATTCCAGAAACGGAACCAAATATACCATAAAAATGCCCCTTTCGCTTTATAAAGCCAAAATACACACAGTACGCCTAAAAGTAACGGCTCAGCCATTTTCCCAGATTTTTTTGACGTAAATCTCCACGGGGAAAGGATTTGTGACCTCTGCGGAAATCCCCATTGGTACGCAGGTATACTCAAGAGGCAGCCCCGCCTTTTCCGCAATTTCATCTGCAAATTGTTGGGAACTTTCCAGTACTTCCGCCGTTGTCTCGTAAAGCAGATT
>CAMWVF010000149.1 GCA_947177545.1 uncultured Clostridia bacterium
CGGTAACTCCCGAGGCGGCGGGGAGCGTCTCATCAAACGAGACCTTTACCGCAAAATATGAGGGCTCAGTACATACCGTGAACGCTTATGATCTCATTTGCTGGATAGTCAACAACGAAATTTCGCCAAGCTTCAGCGACGAGGCTATCAAAGCACAGGCTGTTGCGGCGTACTCATATGTTAAGTACCACAATGTAAACGGCTTGACACCCACAGTGCTTATAAAGAGGAATCCACCGCAGCGTATTACGGAACTGGTCTCCTCGGTTTGGGGAGTGTGCTGCTACTACGACGGCGAGGTTGCACAGACCGTTTATATGGCTTCGTCATCGGGCTATACCGCCGATGCAAAGAACGTCTGGGGCGGTTATGTGCCGTACCTTGTAAGCGTTCGCTGCCCGCTGGATTCGGAATACGACCCCAATTACGGCTCCACAATGACCGTCAGCGAAAGCAGTATGCGCTCAAACCTCGAAAGCTGCCTGGGCATAACGCTTTCAAACAACCCATACAACTGGCTGACGGTGACGGGCTATGTTGACGGCAACTATGTTTCCGACATAAATGTGGACGGTCAGAAAACCATTTCGGGTAGAAAGCTTCGTGAGAACGTCCTCGGTTATAGGCTGAAAAGTGCGGCTTTCGATGTGTATTTTGACGGCGAAAACTTTGTATTTACTACATACGGCTACGGTCACGGCGTTGGCATGAGCCAGAACGGCGCGAATATTCTCGGAAAACAAGGCTACAGTTATGTCGAAATTTTGAAATTTTATTTTACGGGAATTGAAGTTTTATGACAATTTATGAAATAATTACCAAAAAAAAGCATAACGTCGAATTGAGTACGGCGGAGATAAATTGGGTCGTCGAGGGTTACACCCTCGGCAAAATCCCGGATTATCAGATGTCCGCGCTCCTTATGGCGGTATGCTTTAATTCTTTGTCCGACAGGGAGACTGTGGATCTAACTATGGCAATGGCTCGGTCTGGTGATATGCTGAAGCCCGACACAGGCGGCTTTAATGTCGACAAGCACAGCACAGGCGGCGTGGGGGACAAAACCACCCTTATCGTTGCGCCCATTGTGGCTTCATGCGGGGTTTTTGTACCCAAAATGTCGGGGCGTGGTCTTGGGCATACGGGCGGCACTATTGACAAGTTGGAGTCCATTCCGGGCTTTAACACGGCTTTGTCTTACGAAAAATTTCTTGAGATCGTACGTACCGCAGGGCTTGCGGTTGCGGGGCAAACCGGCTCCCTCGTCCCGGCAGACAAAAAAATATACGCCCTCCGAAACGCCACCGCCACGGTGGACAGCATACCCCTTATCTGCTCATCAATAATGAGCAAGAAGCTTGCCACGGGCGCGGACGGAATTATACTGGATGTAAAAGTCGGCAGCGGTGCGTTTATGAAAATTGCGGCGGACGCTGAAAAGCTTGCGGAGCAAATGGTAAGAGTTGGCAAGCTTGCGGGACGAAAGGTCACGGCAGTCCTAACCGACATGGATAAGCCATTGGGACGGACTGTGGGCAACTCCCTTGAGGTTATAGAAGCCATCGAGGCGTTAAAGGGCAAAGCTCCCGCCGATCTTATGGAGGTATCCCTGACCCTTGCGGCGGAAATGATTTTCACAGCGGGTCTGGGAGACGAGTCCGCCTGTAAAAAAATGGCTGAAGAAGCCGTAACAAGCGGTACAGCCCTAAAAAAGCTGCGGCAGATGATAGAGCTGCAAGGGGGCAACCCCGAGGTTACGGAGGATTACAGCCTGTTTGAGAAATCCAAACGTCAAAAGGAGATTTTTGCTGCCGAGGACGGTTACATCTGTGGAATTTCCTGCGAGGAAACGGGTATGACTTCCCTGAAGCTTGGGGCGGGACGTGAGACTAAGGAGTCCGACGTTGACCCTACAGCAGGAATTGTTTTCCAAAAAACTGTGGGAGACCGTGTTCAAAAGGGAGAGATAGTTGCCGTTCTGCATACATCCACGGACTGCGATATTGATGAAATTGCGGAAGAATTTTCCAATGTTTTCCGTTACGGAAGCGAAAAAGATTGTCCTCCGAAAAAAAATATAATAAAAATTATAAAAGGGTATTGACATTTAATATTATATTTGATATAATATTATTGTCAAGCAAAAACCTACAACTTTTAGGAGGAATAAATTATGAGCGATATTTTTAAGAAAATCGGCGACACTATTACCGAGACGGGCAAAACCGTTGGCGAAAAGACAAAGCAGGTGAGCAGCGTTGCGAAATTCAACGCGAAAATCATCTCGTCGGAGCATTCTATCAGCGACAATTATACAATTCTTGGAAAGTACTACTACGATACTTACAAGGATAACCCTGCCGAGGAAGTGGCAGAAACTGTAAACTCTATCACTGCTTCACTGGAGACCATTGCGGACATGAAGAGCCAGATACTGGCAATCAAAGGCATGGTAAAGTGCCAAGAATGCGGCGCGGAGTGTCCCTTTGAGGACACATACTGCGGCAAGTGCGGCGCAAAGCTTGAAAAGCCCGAGCCGCCTGTTGAGGAGGAAGCTCCCGAAGAGGAAGCTGTCGAGGTAATCGAGGAAATCCAAGATGACACTGTAAGTACCGAGGAATAAACAAAAAATTCTCCCGAGTTGCAAATCGGGAGAATTTTTTATATTATAGAATATTCCAGATTTTCCCATAGAAGCCGTGTACCCTCGTCCGTTTCATCGGGAAGCAGAGCGCGCGCCACAAGAACCGTGTCCTCGGTCTGAATGTCCGTGCGCCGCAGGACGGCATAGTCGCCGTCAATTTTTTCCACAATATATTTGTAAGGACCCATATTTTCCTCCAATTATTGTAAGTTACCCCCTTGATAGGGGGATAAATTTGGATATACAAAATTTGTAAATTTTGGGGTAGGCACTACCGCCGCTTTTCCCAGCTTAACCCTCCAGAATTGTGTAATTGTCCGCCGCATTTTCTTTTGTGGCGTACTCGGTAACGTTCAAAACCTTGATTTTCAGGGGCTTTGTGCCGAGATTTATCTCGATAATGTCCCCCACCTTAACGTCGTAGGAAGCCCGTGCAACCGTGCCGTTCACCGAGACCTTGCCAGCATCACAGGCTTCGTTGGCAACGGTGCGCCGCTTGATGAGCCGTGTTACTTTCAAATATTTGTCAAGACGCATAATTTACACACCTTTCACAAAAAGTTTACAAAAAAAATAACGGACGAGACTGCTGTCCCGTCCGAAAATATATACCGATTACTTAGCGTCAACAGCGTCCTTGAGGGACTTGCCTGCCTTGAAAGCGGGAACCTTCTTTGCGGGAACCTTTGTCTTTTCTTTGGTTCTGGGGTTAATAGCTTCTCTTTCGCTTCTCTCGCGTACTTCAAATGTACCGAAACCAACGATCTGAACCTTGTCGCCCTTGATGAGAGCGTCCTGGATAGAACCTGTTACAGCGTTGAGAGCCTTTTCTGCGTCCTTTTTGGTGAGACCGCTGTTATCTGCGATTGCTGTGATCAATTCTGCTTTTGTCATTTTGACTACCTCCATAATTTTAATGGGTAATTTTAACATACTAATTTTTAATCGAAAAGTGAATAAAAAATCAGGCAAAAATTTGCATATATAATTTTTGCGCAGATTTTTGTCCGGACTTTGATTAAAAATTAATATATATTCCCATTTTTTATTTTGTTTTCGCTTTCTGCCAGTAGGCGTCCAGCTCGTCTATGTTCAGGGATCTCATGTCGATCCCATCGCATCTGATAAGTTCCTCGGCGGCTTTGAAGCGTTTGGTAAACTTTACCGCCGACATTGTCAACGCTTCCTCTGCGTCGCAGTCAAGGTGTCTTGCAAGGTTTGTGCATGAGAACAGCACGTCACCCAACTCGTCCTTGATATCATTGGAATTTCCGTCCTTTATCGCCGCTTTAAGTTCGGCAATTTCACTTTCAAGACAGGTCAGCACGTCGTTTACGTCCGCAAAATCCATACCCGCCCTTTTTGCACGCTGCCCGATTTTCTGAGCACGCATTAGCGCAGGCAGAGCCGTGCAGACGCTTTCCAAGGTCTCGGAGTAGGTTTCCTGCCCCTTGGTTTCCTGCTTGATGTTGTTCCAGTTTTTCAGCACTTCTTCGCTGGTCTCGGCGGCAACGTTCCCGAAAACATGAGGGTGACGGGTAACCAGTTTTTGGCATACCTCATTTACAACGTCCCCGAAATCGAAGCTGTTCTTTTCCTCCTCAATGCGGGAGTGGAAAACCACCTGCAAAAGCACGTCTCCCAGCTCTTCACGCAGGAGCGCGGTGTCCTCCAAATCTATAGCTTCCACGACCTCGTAGACTTCCTCTAAAAAATCCTTGCGGATAGACTTGTGGGTCTGCTCCCTGTCCCAGGGGCAGCCGTTTTCGGAGCGCAGTATACGCATTATTTCAAGCATATCGCCGATATCGTATCTTTCCTTGAATTTGAAATCCATAAATGAAATGCCTCCAAAAATTTCCCGAAAGGGGAACAAGTCCGCTGAAAAAAAGCTACCTTAATATATATGTAGCTTATACACATCTGA
>CAMWVF010000150.1 GCA_947177545.1 uncultured Clostridia bacterium
AAATTTTTATGCGATATGTAATCGGAATCGACATCGGCACAAGCGGCACGAAAACCGTGCTTTTCGACGAGGTGGGCAAGGTCGTTGCTTCGGCGACGGTTGAGTACCCCATGTATCAGCCACAAAACGGCTATGCAGAGCAGGAGCCTGCGGACTGGTACAATGCGGCTGTGTCCACCATAAAGACGGTTATCGGCAAGAGCGGCGTTAAGAACACCGACATCGTTGGTATCGGTCTTTCGGGACAGATGCACGGTCTTGTTATGCTGGACGAAAACGGCGAGGTTATCCGCCGCTCCATAATCTGGTGCGACCAGCGTACCGCCAAAGAGGTTGACGAAATGAACGAAAAGCTTGGCAGGGAAAAGCTTATCGAAATTACCGCAAACCCTGCTCTCACGGGCTGGACGGCTGCAAAAATTCTTTGGGTAAGAAACAACGAACCCGAAAATTACGCAAAGTGCCGCCACATTCTGCTGCCAAAAGATTACATCAGGTACAAGCTTACGGGCGAGTTTGCAACGGAGGTTTCCGATGCTTCGGGTATGCAGCTTCTGGACGTCCCCAACCGCTGCTGGAGCAAGGAGGTCTGCGATGCGCTGGGAATTGATATGTCACTGCTTGCAAAGGTTTATGAGTCCTGCGAGGTTACGGGAAAGGTAACAAAGTCCGCAGCCGAGCTTACCGGACTTGCAGAGGGTACTGTTGTTGTTGGCGGTGCTGGTGACAATGCCGCTGCCGCTGTGGGCACAGGTGTTGTTGCGGACGGAAAGGCGTTCACAACGATAGGCACGTCGGGGGTTGTTTTTGCACACACATCAAAGGTTTCAATTGACCCCAAGGGACGTGTACATACCTGCTGCGCGGCTGTACCCAATTGCTGGCATATTATGGGTGTTACCCAAGGCGCTGGACTGTCTCTCAAATGGTTCAGAGACAACTTCTGTCAGGCTGAAAAGGACACAGCAAAGCTTATGGGCGTGGACGAATACTATCTCATGGACAAGGAAGCGGAGACTGTCCCCATCGGCGCGAACAGGCTTTTGTATCTCCCCTATCTTATGGGTGAGCGTACTCCTCACCTTGACCCAAACGCAAGAGGTATGTTTTTCGGACTTTCCGCTATCCACACAAAAAAGGATATGCTCCGTGCGGTAATGGAGGGCGTTGCGTACTCGCTCCGCGACTGCGTTGAAATTTGCCGTGAAATGGATATAAACGTTTCGGACATGATGGCTTGCGGCGGCGGCGGAACTTCCACGCTGTGGAGACAAATGCTTGCTGACTTGTACAATTGTCCAGTAAAAACGGCTTCCTCCAAGGAGGGTCCCGCATTGGGCGTTGCTATTCTTGCGCTTGTGGGCGCAGGAGTTTATAAGACCGTACCAGAGGCTTGCGAGAAAATCGTTGGTGTTGACAAGGTTCAGCAGCCTGTGGCGGAGAATGTGCCCGTTTACGAAAAATATTTCAGGCTTTATGATGAGATTTATCCTACGGTCAGAGATAAGTTCGCTAAGCTGGCAGTACTTTAAAAAAAATCTGATGAGGTTATTTTTATGAGTACTTTTAGACATAATGCCGGATTTGGAAAAAGAATGGAATATTACTTAATTGGTAAAATGCTAATGGAAGAACTTGATTGCTATACTCCATTAGTGGACGACCATGGCGTTGATTGTGTTATCTGCAAACAAGATGGGACGTTTATTCAAATTCAAATAAAAACACGTTCTAATGATGTTAGAGATGGTGACGCAGCACTATTTGCAGGAATTACACACAATCCAACAGAAAATTTTTATTTTGTATTTTATTCTGAACGATTGGATACAATATGGATTATGTCATCTGAAGAATTTCTTCGCGAATGCAACACTAATGTAAAAGGGATTCATAAAGGAAAACATACTATTTGGTTTAATGGAAATCGCAAGAATTCGTCCGGTCAAAAAGAAGAATACTGCAAAAAAAGATATGAAAAATATATTTGTAAAGATTTTTCAAGATTTCATTAACATCACAAAAAGGCTGTACATTTTACTGTACAGCCTTTTGTATTTTTACTTTGTAAAGTATGCTCAGCCTTGCTTTTCTATCTCGTCCCTGACTTGAAAAAGTTTTTCAATGAACGCCTTATCCTCGTTTGTGCGATGGTAGTGGCGTTCGTGTATCAGCAGATCCTTGTTTCTTCGCACACCGTCAACACAGCGTTTCTGCACAAGCCCGCTGCTTTTCAGTTCATCATAGAGTATCGGCGACACCCATGTAAACGCGTCGGGAACATTTTTCAGAATATTCAGCTGACTCCCCCTGTCGTAGACAAAAACACGGTTCTGCTCTCCCTTTTCCGTCTTTTTCAGGTATGACTCCGAAAGATATGGCACAGAGATGTCCCCGTGGACTACCTCGATACACTCGGCAAGTTCCGCGGCTGTTACAGCGTCCTTTGAAGCAAGCTTGCTGTTTTCGGACATTACGGCAACATAGGAAAAATCCCATATTTCCTCGCTTTTTAGCTCCTTGTCCGCAAGCATGGACAGGAAAAAGTCCTCATAAGCTTCCTCACAGCGGATTATCCCCATGTTGAACTCACCCTCTAAAATGCCGTTTATTGTATCGAGGGAATTCGCCTCACGGAAATTTACCGCAAACCGCCCTGTACGGTCAAGCTCCGAGACAAACCTTGAAAAAGCCTGCGCCGCATAGAAGGCTCTCGGTGCAGAGACGTTAAAGCTGATTATATCGCTTACCTCGGGCTTGAAAAGGTTTTCCATTTTATCCATTTGCTGGATAATCGCTTTTGCGCATTTAAGGAACTCCACTCCCTTTTCAGTAGGCTCAACACCCTTTGAGATACGCTTGAATATAGGTGCGCCGACTTCGTTTTCAACCTCTTTTATCGCCTTGCTGAGATTTGGCTGTCCCATAAAAAGAGAGGAAGCCGCTTTTGTTATGGAGCCTGTTTTTTCCACCTCAACAAGATATTTCAGGTGCATCAAATTCAAAAGTTATCATTCCCTCCGCACAGCCAATCCCTTTGCTGTGTAATAAATTATCTGTCCCAAAATAATTAATTTTTCATATGTATGGTACGCTTTAAAACGTCCCCACGATTAGAAATAAGATACATTTATATTTTTGCCCATTTCTTTCAGTTTTTTGCTTATCTCGTCGATAAGACGCATTTTTACGTTGAAATTTATAGGCAGAGCAGGGTTCTGATGTGCGGGGTTTATGGCTCTTCCAACATAGAAGCTGATGTCGGTTGCTTCCTCAAAAAGCATATGCGCCGCTCTGGACGCGCCGTCCTTGCGCATACTCAAATCGGTAATGCTGATAGTGCCGTTAAGGTACTGATCGGCGTACTCCAAAACCTTTGTCATAGTGACAACGCCCTCAGTAACAAGGTCAACTCCCTCAATCTTCGCGATAGGCGGGATATCGGGGTCAAAATAGTCTATACATGGCACAACGGGCTTGCCGAGGTACTCCGCCGCAAGCTTTGAGGTAGTACCGCCGCAGATAATATGCTTGCCCTCCTTGGCAAAGAAAAGAGTGTGCATTTTTTTCAGATCCTGCGGATTGGAGGGAGGTCCTATCATAAGGCTCATGGAAATCCTCTGACGTATCTTGACCGATGCGATAGTGGTATCGTCACCGGGTTCGCCGCCGTACAGCTCGTTGCACTGGTCAAGCAGAAGCTGGGCAATGCCCTTTGCGGACATTTTTCTGTCATAGTTGCCAACCATGAAGTCCACAATATTGTCCCTCTGCCAGCCGAAATTCATGGTCTTGCCAACGCCCGCATAAATTGCGCCGTCGCTCATTGCTATAAAGACGTCGTTCTTTTCAAGCGGCAGCTTGGACTTGTAAATAGTCTTGCCGCCTATCTCCATGCTGGTGCGGGGGTACTCATAGTTCTCCCCTCCCCTAAGCATGACAACATGGGGATTGTCGTACTGGATAATTTCAGCCTCGCTGTTGTCAGTAATACGTATAATTGTGAACGTAGAGTAAGCCACGCCACGCTTTTCGCAGACGGGCAGGGTTGCTGCAATGGTTGAGACGCATTCCTCGATACTCAAATCGTTCGCCATCATTGTGGAAATAATTTTTGAGGTTAGGGTGGAAAGGATACACGCCTTTACGCCGCTGCCCAGACCGGCGGCGAGTACAAGGACAAGTCCGTTTTCGCTCTGCTCGACCACCTCAACGTGGTCACCGCAAAGCTGCTCGCCTGTTTTATTGATACTGCTGAAACCAATATCGGTGCATAAATTATTCATCAACCAAAGTCTCCTTCAGCTTAGTGAGTGCAATTTTTGTCTCCGCGGTTGTTTCACCCAGAAGCGAAGCTATCTCCTGGACAACTCTCATCTGCTTGTCAATTACCTTATCGGTGATTTCCACCGCCTGCTTGTTGGTGTCCTCTTTCTTTGTACGGCGGCGTTCCTCGTCGGTGATATCGCGCATTATGCTCATTATAATATGATAATTCCTGTCATATATAATAGTTTCCTCAACATAAAGCTTATATTCCGCAAGGT
>CAMWVF010000151.1 GCA_947177545.1 uncultured Clostridia bacterium
ATATATGGTATAATAATTGTATACTAAATTGGTGTACAATTAATTTTTATAAGGAGGCTTTTATTATGGAAAAGTACGAATGTCCATGCTCTTATGTTTACGACGAGGCTAAAGGCGATCCAGACGGAGGTATCGCTCCCGGTACAAAGTGGGAGGATATTCCCGAGGATTGGGTATGTCCCGTATGCGGACTTTCAAAGAGCGAATTTACAAAGCTTTAATAGTTTTTGGCGGACGTCTTTGCAAAGAGGCGTCCTCCTATTTAAATGCATTAATATTGCTTATCGGAAAGGAAGATCATTATGCTTCAGCTTAAAGAAAATATTTATTACGTGGGTGCAATAAACCCTAACCTGCGTGTTTTTGACATAATCATGAAAACCGATTACGGCACTACCTATAACGCTTACCTTATCAGGGGCGACAAGACCGCTCTTGTCGAGACCGTTCACAACCGCTATAAGGGAGTTATGATGGATAATATCCGTGAGATATGCGACCCAAAGGAGATTGACTATGTGGTATTCAACCACACCGAACCCGATCACAGCGGCTCTGTGGAGGAGATCATTAAGCTTAATCCGGAGGTAGTCGTTGTAGGTTCTGCGGCGGCGATAAAAAATGTTGCGGGAGTTACAAACGGCGAGTTCAAGAGCATGGCTGTTAAAAACGGCGATACCCTCGATCTCGGTCAGGAACTTGTCCTTGAATTCATTTCAGCTCCCAATCTCCACTGGCCTGACAGCATTTTCAGCTATCTGCCTGCACGCAAAACCGTGTTTACCTGTGATTTCCTCGGTTCTCATTACTGCGAACCCCTTATTACAGACGACGTTATTACCTACCCTCAGGAGTACGCCGAGGCTCTTGCTTACTATTACGCGGCAATTTTCGGACCTTTCCCTAAGTTCGTTCGGGACGGTCTTGCAAAGCTTGAAAAGCTTGATATTGAAATGGTTTGCTGCTCCCACGGACCTGTCCTGAAAAACGGTATCAAGCAGGCTATGGAAAAATATGCGGAATGGTCAGCTCCCAAGGAGACGAAGAAAAACGCTGCGATTTTTTATGTTTCGGCGTACGGCTATACCGAGGCTTTTGCGGAAAGATACGCGGCAAAGCTTAATTCACTTTGTGTCGAGGCAAAGTGCTACAACATTATCAAGCACGACATGAGCGAGGTAATGGCTGCTGTGGGAAATTCAGCGGGACTTATTTTCGGTTCCCCCACAATAAACAGGGACGCTTTGAAGCCCGTCTGGGACGTGCTTTCCTCTGTTGACGCAATAACCAACAGGGGCAAGTCCTACGGTGTGTTCGGCTCCTACGGCTGGAGCGGCGAGGCTTGCGCAATGCTTGAAAGCCGCTGCGAGGGGCTGGGACTTAAAAAGGCTCATGACGCTTACAAGTGGGTACTGAAGCCCTCCGATGCAGACCTTGAGCAGGCAGACAAGCTTGCAGAGGAGTTTGCAAAAACTTTATAAATGCACAAAAAATGCGTACCTTAAAACGGGGTACGCATTTTTATTATTTAAGAATATTTGAAAAATTTCTCTTGGCGTATACTACATGGGTAATCTTGACAACTTTTTCACTTTCGTCATGGCTTCCCAAGCTTCATCAACAGTAAAATACTTATGATTTTGCTCCTCGTTGTGCAACGCTTCCGAAAGCTTGCTGTAAACCTCAATATCAAACCGCATTTTGTCATACGCTTCCATACTCATCAGAACCATGTCGCCGTAACCGTTCCTTGTAAGAAAAATCGGTTCAGAGCTTGCATGAACGGTCATCAATATATCATCAAGGTTATCTTTCAGGTCGGACGCGGGTATGATAGTATTCATAAGCAAACCTCCTTTTCCTATAGTATAACCCATTTCGGAAATATTGTCAAGGAATTTTTATTCGGGAATATCAAGGTTGTTCCCAAAGTCAATGTCATAAGGCACTGCCTCAACATTCACGGCATTTTCTTTGACATACTCAATAAATGCGTCGGTATTTTCTGTGCCAATATTGAAATACCAATTGCATAGATATACATATCCGTTATCGTAAACGCGCAAAAATGATTTGCCATTTCTACTGTAAATAAAATAGCAATTAGGAGTCCATGGCAAATCGCTCTCGGGAGGTGTGTCAGGCGCAGCGGTGAGAAGCTTTTCAACCGCGTTAGGCAAATCGTTAAGAGTGTATACCGTTGCACAATATGTGTCATCATCATCTATGGTGACCTTTTCGCCTATTTTATCACGGTTCAGAAAATCTGTGTCTGCAAGATAATCTGCAAGTGTGTCAGCGTAATACGGAAACCTTTCAAACCCTGTATACAAACCGTCAGCTGTAAGCACCGCAACCATGTAGTCGGGGTCGATATTTTCTATTTTGTACACAGCACATTCCATGCTGTATTTCTTATCCGTATATTCATCAATGCCGTAAACTTCGCTGTTTCTCAGGAAAGTCAGCTCGCTTTTGTCGAATTTTTCCACAGTAATGGCGTATTCATTTCCTGCATATTCAAGATAAACATATCTTTCAAGGTCGCTCAAATCTTCCCATTTTGGAATTATTACACTCTCATCTTCGTCCATAGACACTATCGGCGTATCTGTAGGGCATACGGTCGTTTCCTCCGTAACGCCGGTATAAGTTTCGGTGGGAGCATTGGGGTCGGTATGCTCAGTAACTGTAATATCCTCATTTGTAGTCTGCGATGCAGAGGTGGAAACAGTATGAGTTACCGTATCATTCCAGCTTATTTCGCTTCCTGTTTCAGGCAGATTGCTTTCCGTCATCAAATTGCCGTTTGCAAATGAAGTTGTTATTTCGCTGATGTCCGCAACAGGCTTTTCAATATCATCATTGCGGAGCGTACGGGAAAGTCCCACCGCAACAACCGCAAAGCAAGCCGCAGCCGCCATTAACGGAATTATTTTTGTGGCTTTTTTCTTTGGCATAATCTCACTCTCCTCTAAAATATCCTCGCCGGCTCCGCCTATTGCGGAGTAAATATCAAATGCGGTCATAGGTCAAAACCCTCCTTTTCAAGGTGTACTTTCAGCTTGGCTCTTGTCCTGTGCAGGGACACGGAGACGGTGTTTTCGCTTACCTTAAAGCGTGCAGCGATTTTTGAGACCGCCTCGGTGAAAAAATACCTCCGCAGGAAAAACTGCCTGTCCCGTTTGGGGAGCGTCCGCAAAAACTCGTCAATTACAATGCTAAGGTGCTTTTCGTCCAGCGCATCCTCAACGGAGCTTTTATCGGGGACGCATTCTTCAAGCTCCTCCAAAGCAAGGGCAAGCTCACCCCCGCCGCGCTTTTGGGAGGTACGCTTCCGCAGTCTGTCAATTGAAAGATTACGCGTTATCTTCGCAAAGAAAAGCTTAAGTATGTCGGGACATTTAGGAGGAATGACGTTCCACGTATAAAGCCATGTATCGTTGACGCACTCTCCGGAATCCTCCCTGTTGTTAAGTATGTTGTCCGCCACCGCAAAGCAGTACGCACCGTATTTGGCGTTGGACTCAGCTATAGCGGTCTCGTTTCGGGATTGATACAGCCCGATAATTTCGTTATCTGTCAAGATAATTTCTCCTTTCGTATGTGCTTCTATAATATAAGACGTAATTTTTTTGGAAATCTTACAGGGTTTTCTAAATAAATAATTGCGGTATCGGCTGTGCCGATGAATTTCAGGTTTATTTGTAAAAATGTTTTGCCGTCATATATTGCAGGCGGACATATTAATAAAATATGTTGACTTTACATATTGTTATATGGTATAATTACTGTAATATTTTGCGGCAGGGAGGATTATTATGGCAGATAAAAAGGACAAGGGCATAAAAAACAGGGTCAGACACCGCATCAATCTTACGGTCACGGCGGCTATCTGGCTTATTGCCATTCTGGCAGGAGCTACGATCGCCTATAGAAGTCAGACCCAGACCAACGAGACAGTAGTCGCTCGGCTTGAAAACTGCAACAACGAGCTTACTACTTGGTTTACCTCAAAAATAACAATTACTGAATTTATGGTGCATGAAGTTATACAGCGCGAATATTACAATAATGACGATCAGTGCTTTCGTTTTTTGGCGGACTGCATGGAAATGGACGATGACTTTTATGCCTGTTACGTAGGCTATTCGGACGGCAAGTGTATTTTCAGCGATGGCTGGGAAGTCCCGGATGACTATATCGCAACTCAAAGGGATTGGTACATAGAGGCGGCGACTGCCAACGGAGTTGTTATCACAGACCCCTACACCGACGCTGACACCGGAAAGCTTGTTATAACCTGCGCTTCAAAAATAATCGGCGAGGACGGCAGCATTATCGGCGTTATTGCTTCCGATATTTTTATCGACCGTATTTCCGAGATAGTTAATTCGCTCCGTATCGACGAGAACGGCTACGCTTTCCTTACCACCTTTGACGGCAATATTCTTGTCCACGAAAATGAAGATTTTATCCCTTATTCGGATGCAGACGGCAACGACGTCATGACAAAGATAAACGACGCTATCAGGGGG
>CAMWVF010000152.1 GCA_947177545.1 uncultured Clostridia bacterium
ACCTTGTCCCGGGACATACTTCTGTTGAACACAAGTGGTTCAAGGAGTCCATGAAAGCTGAGAAAAATCAGTACACCGACCGCTACGTCTGGACGGACAGCATTTGGGAAGAACCACAAGGCATGGGCTGTATCCGCGGAATTTCCGACAGGGACGGTTCCTGCGCGGTAAACTTTTTCTCCAACCAGCCTGCGCTGAATTACGGCTTCTACAAATGCGACCCAGATAAAAAATGGCAGCAGTCCACAGACAGCGAGGGTGCAAGGGCTACCCTTGAAGAACTGAAAAATATAATGAGCTTCTGGCTTAAAATGGGCTGCGACGGCTTCCGTGTGGATATGGCAGGTTCCCTTGTAAAGCACGATGAGGACGGTAAGGGAACAATAAAATTGTGGCAGAACGTCCGCGAATTTTTGGATAAAGAATTCCCAAATGCGGCAATGGTCTCCGAATGGGGCGAACCTGACAAATCACTTCAGGGCGGTTTCCATATGGACTTCCTGCTGCATTTCGGACCGTCCCATTACAACGATTTGTTCCGCTGTGAAAAACCGTATTTCGGAACAAACGGCGGAGACGTATCGGAGTTTGTTGCAAAGTACACGGAAAATTACAAAAAAACAAACAATATCGGACTTATCTGCATACCCTCGGGCAACCATGATATGGATAGACTTGCGCGTACCGTCAAAGGTGAAAATCTGAAAATTGCATTTGCATTTTTGCTTTCCATGCCAGGCGTACCCTTTATATATTACGGCGATGAAATAGGTATGCGGTATGTTGAAAATCTCCCTTCGGTGGAGGGCGGTTACAACAGAACGGGTTCGAGAAGTCCCATGCAGTGGGATAATACGGTCAATGCGGGCTTCAGCTCCGCGCCAACGGAAAAGCTGTATATCCCCCAGGACAACAGCGTGGACAGACCTACTGCCGCCGCTCAGCTTGCGGACGTAAATTCCCTGCTTAATGAAATAAAAAGACTGACAAAAATACGCAGCAGTCACAAGGCTCTCCAAAGCTTCGGTGAAATTGAATTTGTTTATGCAGAAAAGGACGCTTATCCCTTTGCGTATCTCAGATCCGCGGGGGAGGAAAAAATTCTTGTTATTCTCAATCCGTCCGATAAGGAGGTATCCTTTAAATGCAGTCACGTTCCAAAGGATACGCTGTACAATCTGGGCGGAGACGTTTCGGCAGAGAATGGAACTATAACCGTCCCAAAAACCTTTGCGGGATTTTATAAAGTATAATAAAAAAAGTCGGAGCTGCATTTGCAAGCTTCGACTTTTTTATGCTTTAGGAAGCAATTTATAATTAAACGGTTAAAATAATTTTTGCGAGGAAATCCTCGTCCGTTAGGACTGTCATAAGACGGGCAAGCACGTTAAGGTGAACGTCTCAGCTTTTATTTTAATCAAAGCTGTTTAAGAAGTTCGTCTATCAAAGCCTTTTCTGCGAGACCGTCCGAGAACGCCGTTGCGCCTCCCGCGGCTGTACCGAGCTTTAATGCGTACTCGTAATCGCCCTGTGCAGAACCTGCGACAAATCCAGCAACCATTGAGTCTCCCGCGCCAACGGAATTTTTCACCGTACCCCTGCATACGCCGCAGACGTGGGTCTTGCCGTTCTCGTCAAGAAGCAGCGCGCCGTCCCCTGCCATTGATATAAGTACGTTCCGCGCGCCCATGTCTTTAAGCTTTTGGGCGTATACCGCAATTTCTTCATTGGTTTTAAGCGTTACACCGAACATCTCGCCAAGCTCATGATTGTTGGGCTTGATAAGGAACGGCTTATATTTCAGCACGTTCATGAGCAGGTTCTTTGTTGCGTCCACAACAGCTTTAATTTTTTTGTTTTGCAGACGCTCTAGAATTTTTTCGTAAATATCCGCAGGCATACTGTCGGGGATACTTCCCGCAAGTATAATAGTGTCGCCGTCTGATAGTTTATCAAGCCTTTCAAAAAGCTCACCGAGAGCCTTATCGTCGATTTTCGGTCCCTGAGCGTTAAGCTCGGTTTCCGTGCAGGACTCCGCCTCGCTTCCCGATTTTATTTTCATATTTATCCGTGAAAAACCGTTTTCAAGGCGGACAAAATCCGTCTCGACACCCTTTTCGGCAACGCCCTTTTCAATAGCGTCCCCAGTAAAGCCTGCAACAAATCCCAAGGCTTTGGACTTCACTCCAAGCTCGCTGAGTACCATTGAAACATTGATACCCTTTCCGCCGAAATAAATTTTTTCGCTTTTTGCACGGTTTACGCCGCCCACCGCTATATCGTCGGTGTGTACTACATAATCAACAGCGGGATTGAATGTTACTGTGTATATCATTATAAAATCTCCTTTACAGACGCTTTGGAAAGATATTTTTTATCGGGGACTTTGTCAGTTTCTGAAAATATGGGATATTCGGAACTGCCGCCGTTTATACATTATACCACTTCCCCGTTTTATAAGCAAGAATATTGTAAAAATTTTCATGGTATTATCACAAAGCGGCGGGCTGATATATTCCTAAAATGCCGTACAGTGTCATCAGCGCGGCTATCATAAAGGAGGACGATAGGAATTTCCCCCAAAACTTTTATACTGTTCTTTTATTTTCCCTCAAATCTCCCGCATAGTTCCCTGACAAACAGTTCCGCAATGGGAGAAAACACCTGATATTTTTTCCATATGATGTACATTTTCGTTTCAAGGGTAGGTTCAAGGGGACGGAAACAAAGTCCGCTTTCTTCACTTGTGTCCGCAAGCTTGTCAAAGGTCAGCAGACAGCCGAGTCCCTCACGGACAAAAACCGTTCCGTTATAGCAAAGATTGAGGGTGCCTGAAAAATTCAGCTTTTCCGCATTTTCACCGCACCAGCGGGGTATGTCGACTTTTATCGCCTGCCTGGAGCATATCAGCGGCAGACCGTACAAATCCTCCGCACGGACGGCTTCCTTTTCAGCAAGAGGGCTGTCCCGCCTAATGATTACGCCCCAAACGTCCGCACCGGGAACTTCAAGATAGTTGTACTTAGACAGATCGGGAGGCTCCACAATAAACGCCAGATCAAGCAGTCCCCTGTCCAGCTTTTCCGCCACCTGCTCGGTGTTGCCGCTTGAAAGATGGTACCGCAGCATTGGGTACTTTTCCGTAAAAGATCTTACCGCCCGGGCAAGGTATTTTATCAGATAGGACTCAGCGCAGCCAATGTAAATATCGCCGCCGTTTATTTCGTCCAGAGAAGAAAATTCCGCCACGGTCTTGTCCGTCATTTCAATAATATCCTCCGCACGCTTCCGCAGGAGCATTCCCTCATCGGTAAGCCGCAGTCCCCCGTTTTTGCGGATAAAAAGCTTTTTGCCAAGCTCCTCCTCCAGCGCTTTCATTTCCTTTGATAAGGACGGCTGGGAAACGTGCAGACTTTCAGAAGCGCGAGTCATATTTTCCTCACGGGCAATCTCCAAAAAATATCTTAATGTACGCAGTTCCATTTTTATCATCTCCCATACTAATTGTACTGCCTGTACTTTTTTGACAGACTGAGGCGATACTGCTCAAATAAAGGTGTTGTCCTAAATGAGACCGGTCAATTCGTCGATTACCGGTCGGAAAATTCTTTCTACCGTATTATTGGAAAATGGATTTGACAGATTTGCGGTTTTCAGTAAATTAAAATAGGATTTGCTTCCTCCCGCTCGGCAAAGCTTCATGTAATCTTCCCATGCACGCTTGCTGTCATTTTTTATTTTACCGTAAAATTCATATACGCTGACCTGTGCTACGTCATACTCTATATAGTAAAACGGACTTTCTGAAATGTGCGTTTGGTACGGGAAAAACATTCCGCTCTCAACACTCTTTTTATCTGGCTTTGCCCAAGGCGTATACTTTTCGCATATGTCTGCCCACAGCAGGCAGATTTCTTTTCTCGACCTGTTTTTCATATTGTATACAGTATGTTCAAATTCGTCCACAGCACAGCGGTACGGCATATTTTCAAGCTGCTGCATAAGATGAGCCCTTATATATTCCTTTTCATTTCCGCCCACAAACATATTAAGATAAGGGTACATAAAATGCTCCATTGTCTTTGAATGTATTTCGTTTACAGACGGCGAGGAGCGATGCATTTCATACAGGGGCTGATTTTCGGCGGCGGTTTTAAATGCAAAGCCGTGACCCAATTCGTGAACAAAATATCCCGTTTCCATTCCGTCGCCCGAATAATTAGCTATAATAAACGGCAGCTTTTCCACAGGGATCATACAGCAGGTAAATAGGTTTTTCCGCTTATTTTCCCTTGGCTTTAAATCGTACAATTCTTTTTCAATGACTTCCTTAATGTACTCCCCTGTTTCCTCGGATAAATCTTCAAACATATCCGCAACCGCCGAAACAAGTGCTTCCGAATCCTCTGCAACTGCTTTCGGATGTCTCAGATCAATACCGCTTCGTTTTATTTCACTGCATATCGGAGTAATGAAGCGGCATATCTCATTCAGGAAAAATCTTAATTCTACGGACAAGTACTCATATCTGTGTTT
>CAMWVF010000153.1 GCA_947177545.1 uncultured Clostridia bacterium
GTCAGAGGATATCGATTTGGACGAAGCGGTGGAGGTCGGCTCAAAGGTTTTCGGCGCAGCGGCTTTGTGCAGGGCTGCCGTGGTGGAAAAGGACTTTGACACCATTTGCCAAAAAGCAGTTGAATATATTAAGGAGACAGCCCAGCTTTCCCGCACGTTCAAGGTCACGGCGAAACGCTCAGATAAGGCTTTTTACATGAAGTCTCCCGAAATTTGCGCCGAATTGGGCGGCAGGATTTTAGAGGCATACCCTCATCTTTCAGTGGACGTGAAAAATCCTCAAATGACCGTGACCGTGGAGATACGTGACACAGCGGCGTACATTCACGCGGGAAATCTCCCTGCTGCGGGAGGTATACCTGTTGGCACTTCGGGAAGCGCAATGCTCCTGCTTTCGGGAGGAATTGACAGTCCCGTGGCAGCGTATATGATGGCAAAGCGCGGGGTAAAGCTTTCGGCGATACACTATGTTTCTCCGCCCTACACCTCCGAAAGAGCGCGGCTTAAAGTGGAGCGGCTCTGCGAAAAGCTTGCGCCATACTGCGGCGATATTGCATTTTACTGCGTACCCTTTACGGAGATACAGGAAGCTCTGCGTGATAACTGCCCTGAGGAATTATTTACCATAATCATGCGGCGGCTGATGATGGAAATTGCTCAGCGTATTGCTGAAGAAAAGGACATTCAAGCCCTCGTTACAGGTGAAAGCGTTGGTCAGGTAGCAAGCCAGACCATGGGGGCTATCGTCTGCACCGACGCGGCTTGCAGAATGCCCGTGTTCCGTCCCGTCATAGGCATGGACAAGACGGAAATTATTGAAATTGCACGAAAAATAGACACGTTTGACATCTCCATAGAGCCATATGAGGACTGCTGCACCGTGTTTACGCCAAAGCACCCCAAGACCCGTCCCGCCGTTGCAGAGGTTGAGGCGGCGCAGAACGGATTTGATTTCGAGCCGCTTATCGTAAAGGCGGTCGAGGGTACGGAGTTAAAGGTCATAGGTAATAATTAACAATTAGGGTGTTTGCTCCGCAAACGGATTTTTAATTCGGTCTGGGCGGAAACCATAATTATTAATTTTAAATTATTAATTATTAATTGACATAGGTCGGCACTATGTGCTATAATAACTTTTGACGGTATTTTTTATCGGATTATTTCACCAAAAGTTGGAAGGTTTAGGAGGAAAATTCATATGAAATCTATCAAGTCAAAAATTTTGCTGCGTATGCTTTCAGTGGTGCTGATAGGCTCTGTCACTATCGGACTTATTACCGCTCTCATGAACGCAAGCGGCATTGACAAGCTTATGCAGAAAACCGTGGGACCAGCCACTTCCATGGCGGCAAGCGCGGTAAAATGGAAAATGGATAATTATTGGGCTCCCCTTAAAGAGGCAGCGGCTATGGAAGTTTTTCGGGTGGAAGAGCCTACATCTCCCGTGCTGGCAGAGGTGACCTCCGACATGGCGGCGAGAAACGGCTTTATTTACATAGGAAAAATGGACGTGAACGGTACTGCATCGACAGGCGACAATTACGGTACTATGGACTATTTCACCGCCTGCCGCGACAGCAAGGAGCCGTATATTACCGATATAATGAACGACGGCAGTCAAATGGTATTTATTCTTGAAGTGCCTATTATTACGGACGGTCAGTTCGACGGTATCGCATACGGCGCGGTAAACGCAGATTTTCTTACTGATATCATGGCAGACTTGAAAATGGGCGACAACGGCTTTGCGTATGTCATTGATAAGCACGGCAGCATTATCGGTCACGAGGACAGCACTTATGTTTACGAGGGTTCAAACATGATCGCGGCTGCCGAACAGGATCAGAGCCTTGCTGATATTGCGGAAGTCCACAAACACATGGTAAACGGTGAAACGGGCTTCGGCGCATATAATTTCTTCGGCGATAATAAAATGATAGGGTACGCTCCCATAGGCGGCGAGCAGGACTGGAGCATCGCTATCGAGGTAAGTCAGCACGAGTTCAAGTCCTCTCTGGATACCAGTATGATTTTTACAATAATTGTAATTTTGGTAATTGTTACAGTGTCGTTTTTTATTACGGTAAGACTTGCCAAGTCGATTTCAAACCCTATAAGAGCCTGCGTAAAGCGTCTGGAGCTGCTTGCTGAGGGCGACCTCAAATCAAGCGTCCCCACATCTAATTTTAAAGACGAAACATCAAGCCTTACAAAGGCTTTGGACACCACGGTCAGGGAGCTTTCCGAAATTGTGGACGACGTTTCCTATCATATGGGTAAAATGGCGGAAGGCAACTTCACAGAGGATATAACAAGTACATATAATGGCGATTTTGCCAATATTGCCCAGTCTATGACATCTATCCACGATTCGCTTAAAGATACCTTGCAGCAGATAAATCAGTCAGTCGAAATGGTTACGGCGGGAGCGGAGCAGGTTGCTATGGGTTCCCAGTCCCTCAGTCAGGGCGCTACCGAGCAGGCAAGCTCTATTCAGGAGCTGGCGGACACTATCGGCAGTATTTCGGACAATGTTCAGCACAATGCCGAAAAAGCCCGTACTGCAAACGAAAACGCGGGAAAAGCAAGCAAGGACATGGAGGAAAGCAACGTCAAAATGCAGGAGCTTATCGGGGCTATCAACGATATTGACAAGACCTCCGAGAAAATCGGCGAAATTATCAAGACCATTGAGGATATAGCTTTCCAGACCAACATTCTTGCCCTTAACGCCGCGGTGGAGGCTTCCAGAGCGGGTGAAGCAGGCAAGGGCTTTGCGGTGGTTGCGGACGAGGTAAGAAACCTTGCTTCAAAGTCCGCAGAGGCTTCAAAGAACACCACGGAGCTTATAGAGGAGTCCCGAACGGCGGTAAACCGCGGTATGAGTCTTGTGGACGAAACCGCAAACTCTCTCGTCCGCACGGTGGAAAGCGTAAACGGCGTTATGGAAATGCTGGAGCAGATATCGGAGGCTTCAAGGCAGCAGTCCGAGTCTATAATTCAGATAAGCAACGGCGTGGAGCAGATATCCGACGTTGTAAAGACCGCTTCCGCAACCTCCGAGGAAAGCGCAGCCTCCGCCGAGGATCTTTCCAACAGGGCGCAGCATATGAACACAATGGTAAATAAATTCCAACTTAATTAAATTTTTTGGGGGACGGTTTTCGTCCCCCATATTTTTACAAATTTAAATTTGTTAAGGCAATACAGTACAAAGATAGCCGTGCAGATGCGCAGCAAAGGCGTTAGCCGTTCTTTGTGCGGTATTGCCTTAAAAATTATCCGCACCTTGGGGGATTTGGCAAATAAATGCCATCGTGTTAAATACTGGGGGACACTGCCCGCGGGGACTTCCCCGACGTTTCCCGTATTTGTGTAAAGTATGTGAAAAAATTTTGTTTTTTGCCGAAAAATACGTTTATTTACTTGACGAATTGACGAAAATGTAGTATTATTATATTATCAATAGTTATGTGCATAGATATTTTTATGTGCGGACTATGATACGCCATGTGCGGATTTTTGAATGGAGGCTCTTTTCTCATGGCACTTTCGGGAAGCGCTAAGAAAGCCTATAAAAAGGCTCTCAAGGCGAAGAAAAAACAAAGACGGGGACATTGGCTTCTTATTCAAAAGGGAGACAGCGCCAAAGAGGTCGTAAGCAAGATTTTTACCCAGTTTGCAGTGCTTGTTCTTATCGCCTGCGGATTTATTTTGGCGAACGAGCTGTGGCAGTCCCTCAGCGCAAGAAATCTAAACAGTTCCCTTAAAGATTTGTACCACACCTATATTCATCCGGGGGACAACGGCGGCGAGGTCATGGACGGCGCAAAGTCCCTGTTGGAAATAAATCCCGATACTGTAGGCTGGATTCAGATAGACGGCACAAACATCGCCATGCCAGTAGTCCAGAAAAAAACTGTCGACGGCAACGAGGCATACCTTAAAACCGCATTTGACGGCAGCGCAAACAAGGCGGGAACGATTTTCCTTGACAGGAGAAATGTCTTGAACGCATACGAGCGTTCCGATAACTTGATAGTTTACGGTCACAACCAAAAGGACAAAACCATGTTCGGCGATTTGGCGTACTACAAAAAAGATGTTGGATATTATTCCCAGCACCCGTTAGTACTGTTCAGCTCAAATTACCGAACGGATTACTATAAAATTTTCGCGTATTTTGTTGTCCCCACACTTCCCGAACAGACGCGGGACGGCGTGGTGTTCGATTACCACAACCGCCTGAATTTTAAGAACGAGGCGGAATACGACGATTTTATCAGCAACGTTATGATGAGAACACAGATAATAACCCCTGTCGACGTTCGGTACGGCGATGAATTTCTTACCCTTTCCACTTGCTCCAACGAGTTCTCAAACTCGCGCTTTGCAGTGTTTGCACGAAAGGTAAGGGAGGGGGAGGACAGCTTTGTGGACGTTTCACAGGCGTACCTTAACCCAGACGCGGTTGAACCCGACTGGGACGTTATTTACAGGTCTAGGGGGCGCCA
>CAMWVF010000154.1 GCA_947177545.1 uncultured Clostridia bacterium
CCTTATGGCTTCGCTGTTTTATAGCGGCGTAAGCACAGGGGACAGCAACGCTATAAAAGCTATTCTTGAAATTTCGGGAGATTTAGAGCAGCAACAGGAAACGCAAGCCCCGCAAATCAATATTACGGTATCAGCGGCTACAGCCGACGATATAGAAAATGAATAACATGGACATGGAAAGGAGGAAAAATAATGCCTGAGACGGTAAAACAAGTTATTGCGAGAACTTCTGGAGGCGGAAGCGCACCAACAAGATACGCCAAATCAGCCCAAACGTCTGCTCGGAATTTTGTTAATGCTATGCGAGGCGGTAACACAAATGCGAGAAAAGCGTTAGGGCTTAGAAGTTCCAGAAGTAAACAGGCTCTAAATCTTTCAAGACGTAAGTCGTTAGGCGGCAAGGGTGGTTAATGAATGAGTAATTTATTATTCGACCCTATCAAGACACAAGCAAGCGTTACTGACAGCGTTATTGTCGGCTTTTCGGGCGGCAAGGACAGTATAGTAACGCTTGACTTGTGTTTTAAGTATTTCAAGACAGTAAAACCGTTCTTTATGTATCTTGTTAAGGGTCTTGATTTTCAGGAAAAAATGTTGCATTGGTATGAAAACAAGTACAATACCGAAATCATTCGCATACCACACTTTGAGGTATCGGATTTTTTGAAATGGGGCAGTTTCACATTGCCCGATCTCAACGTCGATATTGTGGGTATCAATGACGTTTACGAATATTTAAGGCAGGAAACGGGAATACATTGGATTGCGGCGGGGGAACGGTGCGCCGACAGCATTGTCAGAAACGCCATGATAAAGAAAAGCGGCAGCATTGACTATCAGCGCGGACGCTTTTACCCTATCGCATACTGGAAGAAACAAGAGGTTTTACAGTATATAAAATATAAAAAGCTCTATTTAAGCCCCGAACAACGGCAAATAGGCTTTTCGTTTCGCAGTCTTGCGGGCAGCGAGTTGTCTGTTATCAAGGAACTGTACCCTAATGACTACGAAAAAATATTACAGGTGTACCCGCTTGCAGAAGCGGGTGTAAAACATTATGAATTATATGAGAGGTCAGAGGAAAATGGCTAAATTATCAAGACCTATGGTGAGAACACCAAGAACTACTTATTATTCGGCTGAATTTTCAAATAGTGATGAATACCGCAGACGAACAAGCAAGGGAATACACAATCAAAATAAAATCATGACAAGACTCTCCAACAAATACAAAATTAAGGCACAAAAGTCTAAAAATTCAGGCGGCAGCGGAGGTTAATGTTTTATGGGTAACAGCAAATACCAGAAATTCAAGGTGGAAACAATAAACAGAGCCGACATAAAAAATGCCGCCTATAACCCGCGTATAATGGATAAGGAAGCCAAGAAGCGGCTTAAAAAGGGTTTGCAGCAGCACGGGCTTGTTTCTGCCATTACGTGGAATAAACGCACGGGAAACCTTGTAGGCGGACATCAGCGGCTTGAACAGCTTGACGCACTTGAAAAGAACAAGGATTATTCGCTTGACGTGTGCGTTATTGACGTTGACGAAAAGGAAGAAGCAATTTTAAATGTTCAGCTTAATAACCCGTCAATGCAGGGCGAGTGGGATTTGGATAAACTTGCTTCAATGGCGGAAGATTTCAGCGTAAATTTTGATGAAATGGGCTTCTCAAAGCTTGATGTGGACTTCATGTTTGACGGTGACAACCGTTTTACAGAAATGTTTGATACCCCAGAGGCAGGGGAGGCGAAGCAGGGTCTTGAAGCTGTAAAAGAGGCGAGAGCAAAGGGCAAAGAACGTATGCAGGAGAAGAACAATATAAACTGGTATTCGGTTATCGTTTTTGAAGATGAAAAGGCGAAAGCAGAATTTTACAAGAAAATCAACACGCCGATTTCAGAAGAATATTTGACCGTTGACAAGGTTATGAGGCTTGTGCAAAATGACGATTGAAGCAAGACGAAACCAAGATAAGCTATGCTGTACGGTTCTTTAACTCTTGCAGAAGTTTGGCATACATTTGGTTGTGCGGTGACTTTAACTGCGCTGTAATGCGCTGTGCGTATTCTTGCACCTTTGCTTTGCATTCGGCGCGGCTCTTGCCCGAGACAATTAATAAGCCTGTATCAATGTGCGTTGCAGACCATTCATAGCTATTTGGCTTGTGGTAGCCTATTTCATGAATGTGATCGCCGTCGGTGATAAAATCTGTATAGCCTTGAACCTGTTCAAATATAGGCTTATTTAAGCCTCTTTTAATTATGTAAAATTTTGCCTTTTTCATAATGCAAACCACCTTTAAAAATTAATAGAATGGGCGGCAGTAAGCCGCCCATTATTGCTTATGCTAATTTAGGTTGTGAGTATGTTCTAACGTTTTGACAGCCGTATTTTATCTTGATTTCGTCAAGTGTCATTTTGCTGTGAGTTGACTTGTATTCGTCTGTATGCCAGTACCAAGCTTTTTTCTTGCTTGCCCATTTAAAGCCTAATGACTTTATCATTTCTTTATGTGTGAACGTGTTACCCGTAAGCCATACCCAAGAGCCAACAATGTCGATTTGAACGCCGTCGCAGTGAATTAAGCTGTTTATAATGTCTTTGAACATTTCGGGCGTTTCGGTTGTCTCTGTTGCTTCGTTTTCGACGGTATCGCCGCTTTGCGACGTGTGAATGTTTTTGAAGATGTTGAACGCCTTTTCGTACTCGTTGTTGATTTCTTGCATTGTGTCTGTAGTGTCGGTGTCGTGGTTAAAGTCAGGGTGATACTTGACCGCCAATGTTTTGTATACCTTTTTGACATCTTCAATAGTTTTGCAGTCTTTAAACCATTTTAACATATGTGATCGCCTCGCATTCTTAGATTTTTCATACTGTAATCAGTTTGTCGATATACTGTATAGTATTTTCAAACGCGTCACATGCTTTGAAATACTCATAAAAAGACTTTGCCTTGCGCTTCATGCTTTCAGGTATCTTTTCAATATCATCAGCTTCTATAACAATACGGTCTATAATTTCGGTTGCTTCAAGTCTACCGTCTCTGTATAAATCAGCGAAACAATAAAGCGCGTTTTCGCCATTGTCGTCATCTATGCAAAACATAAATTGTACTTTTATTTTATAATCAATAGAGTACCTTACATTTTGGCACCAGTCTTTTAATAACATATCTTTTCTCATAATTCTTACCTTGCCTTTCATATTTTAATTTAAGCGTTCACTCGTTTTGTTCGTTTCTATGATTATATAATACACCCGTTTTGTGCATTTGTCAAGTACTTTTTTCAAAAAAATATGCACAAATTGAGTGTAATATTTTTGTGCATACTTTGAGAATTATTTTTACTCAAATTGGGTGATATTTTGAATATAAATATTAAAGCAAACAAAGCGTATATACCGTATTTTAACAAGCCGCAGTTTACGCAGATATATTACGGCGGGAGCAGTAGCGGCAAGTCATACTTTTTGGCTTCAAAGGTTGTGTTAGATAACCTGAACGGCGTTAATTGGCTTGTATGCCGCAATGTTGCCACCACTATAGGAATGTCGGTGTTTAATGAAATAACAAAAGCTATATCTAATATCGGCTTGATGAAATACTATAAAATCAACCGCTCCACAATGTCAATTACTTGCCTGCTGAATAACCGTCAGATACTTTTCGCAGGACTGGACGACGCTGAAAAAATCAAGTCGGTAACGCCGATAGACGACGTGTTACACAGAATATGGATAGAAGAAGCTACAGAGGTCAAGCGTGAGGCTTACAAGCAACTGACAAAGCGTTTAAGGGGTAATACGAGAAGTAAGTTTTCAAAGTGCGTTATATTATCGTTCAACCCTATTCTGCGCTCTCATTGGATATACAAGGAATTTTTCGGCGAATGGCAGGACGACAAAACGTCTTTTGAAAACGAGCGGTTAAGCATACTCAAAACCACATACAAGGACAATTTATTTCTGACAGACGACGACAGAAAACAGCTTGAAGATGAAACGGACGAGTATTATTATCAGGTTTACACGCTTGGTAATTTCGGCGTTTTGGGACACGTTATTTTCAAGAACTGGCACACAGCAGATTTAAGCGAGCTTATACCAACATTCGACTGCATATATAACGGTCTTGATTTTGGATATAGCCTTGACCCGAACGCTTTAATACGGGTACATCTTGACAAGAAGCGCAAAAGAATATATGTTTTTGACGAATGGTATCAAGCGGGAATGTCAGACAGCGAGCTTAAACAGCTGCTTAAAGATAAAATCGGTACGAAATATGTGACTTGTGACAGCGCAGAGCCTAAAACTATTGATTTTTTGTGTGCAAACGATATTAGGGCTGTTGCTACGGTTAAAGGCGCGGACAGCGTTAATCGTGGCATAAGGTGGCTGCAAGACTATGAGATCATTGTAGATGTCAGGTGTCAGAATTTCAAGAATGAGATTGAACAATACCATTGGAAAGAGGATAGAAAGGGTAATGTAATGGCAAT
>CAMWVF010000155.1 GCA_947177545.1 uncultured Clostridia bacterium
CAAAGGCTCTTATACGTTAAAGTCCGGCGGCAGCTACGGCGGGATATACGACTGCAATATGCTCCCCCTCGTGAACTGCAAGGAAAAGTACGAAGCTGTGGTTGTACCCAACAGCAGCGGCGCAGTACGCATACAGCCCTACCTTGTGGACTGGGACACATACTACAGCGGTATAAGCGGCAGCTTGCCATTTCTCTGTGAGGTAACTCCCGCTGCATATGAATTGGGGGACGACGCTGTTATCTTCCGTTCTCTTGTCAGGACTGACAGCAGGCAGCTTGCCCCGCATATCGTTGGCTATACCTCAGATAACGTTGGTATGTACGGTCTTGAAAAGGCGTACGACGAGTACCTACGTTCCAACTTTTCGGTAAACTCGGCAACCTTTGGCGTGGACGCGCTGGGTGGCGTTCTCGAAGGCGTAGACAGCACCGTAAACTGCGAGGAACTGGTAAAAAGCGGTATAATTACAACTATAGACAAAAATATCCAGCAGATATGCGAGACTGCCGTCACCGATTTTGAAATAAAAAAGGGCGCGATTATCGTTATGGACGTTAAAAGCGGCGACATAAAAGCCGTGGTAAGCTGTCCCGATTTCGACCCCGTAAACATAGCCGCTTCGCTGAATGACAGCAATTCTCCCTTTGTAAACAGAGCGTTTTCGGCGTACAGCGTCGGCTCTATTTTTAAGCTTGTGACAGCCGCCGCCGCTTTGGAGCAGGGTATAAGTCCCCAATACAGCAACATCTGTACAGGTTCCGTGGACATAAACGGACAGGTTTTCAACTGTCACAAGTGGGGCGGTCACGGCGAAATAAATATGGGGGAGGCAATGGTGCAGTCCTGCAACCCATACTTTATCTCCTTAAGTCAATATTTGGACGGCGAGCAGTACGTCAAGACGGCCTCCGACCTTGGATTCGGCAAAGCCACAGAGCTTTGTTCGGGTATGGTTTCCTCTGTCGGAAATCTTCAAACGCCAAAGGAGATAGCGGTTGCCGCCGAAAGAGCGAATATGTCCTTCGGGCAGGGTATGCTTACCGCAACACCGCTGCAAATATGCTGCATGACCGCTGCCATAGCAAACAACGGCGTGATAAATACCCCGACCATTATAAAAGGCTTTTGCGATGAAAACGGCGAGATAGATTATACTCCCATAACGGCGGGGGAGCGGGTGCTGTCCTACGAGACTGCAAAGGCGTTGAAGGGCTTTATGTTGAGGACAGTACGCGCGGAAAATTCAATGTCCACCCCTGACAGAACTTCGGCGGGCGGCAAAACCTCCACTGCCCAGACGGGGAATTTCGACGAAAATGGAAACGAGATAATGAATTGCTGGTTCACGGGATATTTTCCGTCCTACAGTCCCAAGTACGCTGTTACCGTTCTTGTGGAGGGTGGCAGGTCTGGGAATTCTGTCTCGGGACCTGTTTTCAAGCAGATAGCCGACAATATCACCGTATACGAAAAAGCGGCTGAACAGTAAATACTACTGTTCAGCCTTATGTTATACATATTTTACTCATCATCAAAGTTGCCCGGGATATGTAGCTGCTTGACAGGAATTCTCTTCAGTGGAGAATAAATATATTTAGAGCAGGAGGAGTCGCCGTTGACAAGACCTCTTTTTTCACAAAGAACCTTACCGCCGTCCTTAGCTCTTGTTCCGAAGTTGCAGTACTGGCACTGGGGCGGGATATCGTTTCCGAAGTATTTCTTTTTTGCCATAGTAACAATCCTTTCTTGCAAAAAATTCTTTATTATCATTATATCATATTTCTTTCTTTTTTTCTATAAAAATATTTGATAATAATAAAATTGTCATAATTAACAAAAACAGAACAGGAATTAGTGAATTCTGACGGTGCGCCAATCCCTTTGGAGCGATAACATAAACCGCCTCTGCGTTAAATATTACAATTAACATTTTACACAAAAAATATGAAATAATCGTTGCAATAATTCTTCTGAAATAAAAATGTTTTGTTGATAATTTGTTATCAACAAATCCGGATACCTGCATGAGTACGCATACCCCGCCGAATGAAAGCAGAGCCGCCGCAAGGGGGATAAGTACGTAATTATTTGTGGTAAGCCCTGAAATGTTGCTTATTTCAACGATGGACTTTACTGTTGCGATACTGTCTGAAAAGCTAAGTCCCAAAATTTCGGAAATAATTTCCGCTGCGTAATTTATTGCCCCGAGCTTATCCAAAATGCAGATTATGGAAGAAAAGAACACAATTACCGAGCAAATGGAAAACATTCCCTTTGCTCCGCTGTAGACGGATCTTATCAGACAGTCAAAGGAAACATCCAAATCGACTTTTTTTCTGCTTTTCGGCGGAACTTTCCTGCCAAGCCCAGTAAGTACCGCTATAATAATGTTTGCGCCGATAACTGCGGCAAAAATAATCATGCCGACCCTAACGCTGGAAAAAAGCTTTACCCCAGCAATGCTGCAAATGAAAGCGGGTCCCGCAAGGTAGCAGTAGGAGAGCATATGCTCCGCGTCACTTTTGCTTATCTTTCCCTCGTTTGCCATGTCCGCAAGAAGCCTCGCGCCAACGGGGTATCCACCAATGCTTCCTATTAAAAATATGGAAAAATATTCTTCGGGTATGCGGAAAATATACCTAGAAACAAACCCGAACGGTTTGCTAATAACAGTGTAAATATTGCTGGAAACAATAAATCCTGAAATCACCATAAAAGCGTACAGTGACGGGATCATTACCTCCATGCAGACCTTGACCGAGTTCAGAACCGCAGCGCATACGTCCTTGACAAAAGCTATCAGGAAGAAAGCGTACAATACCGCTAAGACCACGCCTATGTAATTTTTGATATTCTTCATTTGCTATGCTTCACCTCTTGTAATTTTGCTTTGTAAAGTATATGGCAAAAACTTTCTTAATATAATTTAAGTAACGAATTTTAACAAGGAGGACAATATGAGCCTGAAAAGCAAGTATAACGCCGTTGTAGCAAAATATGTAAAAAAACGGCTTTATCTTAATACATATATGAACTTAACGGACAACACCCACTTGGAACTTGAAAACTGTCGGAAAATACTGGAATACAACGATATTTTTGTAAAGATAAAGACCTCCACCATTGTGGTGAGCATTTGGGGAGAAAACATAAAGCTTTCAGACTATAATACGGACGGTATTATGATAGACGGAAAATTCACGTCCATAGAATTTGAGGAGGAAAACCATGTTTGATAATATCAGAGGAGTAATAAGCTTTGAAGCGATAGCTCCCGAACCCGAGATTTTTGTAAATAATTTAAAGGCAAGCCCCATTTCCGTCACAAATTTAAGGTGTAAGGGCAATAAGCTTGCGGGTGAGGCGTACTGGTCCGATCTTGAGGACATAAAGCAGATAGCCGAGGCGGACGGCGTTCAGCTAAGCATTGCAAAAAAGAGGGGCGGAGTGTTCACCGTCCGTAAGTACCGCCTGAGAGCGGGACTTGCTTTGGGCTTTTTTCTTGCGGTGCTTTTGGTTGCGTACCTGTCCAACGTTGTAATGTCAATCGAGATTTTCGGCAATGAGACCCTTACTGACAAGCAGGTGGAGTCACTGCTGAATGACTGCGGAATACATATCGGCACGTTTATACCAAGCGTAGATTTGCGGGAAGCGGAAAGGATAATTGTGTCAGAGTCCGAAGAAATATCATGGATAGGCATACGTTCCTCTGGATGCATGATAGAAGCCGAAATAACCGAGGCAGACAAGCCGCCCGAGATGATACCTACAAGAACTCCCTGCAATGTTGTTTCCGCAAAGGACGCAGAGATAGTGGAAATACATGATATTTATATGGGTATGCTTATCCCCATGCTTCACGACGGCGTTAAAAAGGGGGACTTGCTTATCAGCGGCACCGTCGAGGACGGCAATGGGGGAGTCTACTACGCCCATGCAATGGGGAAAATTATCGGCAGATACGACGAAAAGGTGACTTTTTTTCAGCCATATTCGGAGGAAAAACTCCAATATACCGAGAGGATAACGAGAAAGACCCTTAACTTTTTCGGACTTAAAGTACCGCTTTACGTTGGCAGGAATAATTTTGAACGGTACGAGTATGACGAAAAAACGTCCTTTTTGAAAATTTTTAACATACAGCTTCCGGTTGGTATAGTGTACTCCGAGTATAAGCTTTACGACACGGAAACCGAGGAAATCTCCCAAGAAAAGGCGGTACAGCTTTTGGAGGAAAAAATAGACCTTTGCGAAAAAAATTTCTACTCCGACGAGGATATTAAAATCATCGGCAGGGAGGTATATTTTTCAGAGAATGATGAGGGAATGACAGCAGCGGTGAAGTACACACTGGAGGGAGATATAGGAGTTACAAAAGAAATTATGGCAAAATAGCGGGGAACGTCCCCATATCATATTAAGTATTGTAAATCTGTCATTTGTAAATTCCCCTAAGTGGGGGAGTGTAAGATATAGAATTTTGTTTACATTATTCAACAT
>CAMWVF010000156.1 GCA_947177545.1 uncultured Clostridia bacterium
TAAAAGGGGCAGAGATAAACTCCGCCCCTAAAATTACTTAAACGTTTTTCTTTGCCTCGATATCAGCAAGAGCGTCCTTTCTGGAAAGGTTTATTCTGCCCTGGCTGTCTATCTCCATAACCTTTACGACAATCTCGTCACCGATTGAAACAACGTCCTCAACCTTTTCTACGCGCTGCTTGTCCAGTTTGGAAATATGCACCAGACCGTCCTTTCCGGGAGCAATCTCAACAAATGCGCCGAAATTCATTATGCGGACAACCTTGCCCTTATAAATCGCGCCGATCTCTGGGTCGTTTGCAATGGTCTGAACGATCTGGAGAGCCTTTTTAGCGTTCTCCATGTCGATACCAGAAATGAATACGCTGCCCTCGTCATTGATGTCGATCTTAACATTGCAGTCTGCGGAAATCTTCTGAATGACCTTGCCGCCCTGACCGATAACCTCTCGGATCTTATCAACGGGAACCTTAGTCTGAAGCATTTTGGGAGCATACTTGCCCACTTCTTTTCTCGGCTCCGGAATTGCTTTCAGCATTATCTCGTCAAGTATATAATCTCTTGCCTTGTGAGTTTTTGCAAAGGCTTCCTTGATAATTTCCGGAGTAAGACCGTCCACCTTGATATCAACTTGGATAGCTGTGATACCCTTGTGTGTACCGCCAACCTTGAAGTCCATATCACCGAAGAAGTCCTCAAGACCTTGAATGTCAACCATTGTCATGAAGCTACCGTCGTCTCTTGTGATAAGACCGCAGGAAATACCCGCAACAGGAGCTTTGATAGGCACGCCTGCGTCCATAAGAGCAAGTGTAGAGCCACATATCGAGCCCTGTGATGTAGAACCGTTTGAGGAAAGCACCTCGGAAACAAGTCTGAGAGCATATGGGAACTCCTCAACAGAAGGAATTACAGGCTCAAGAGCTCTTTCAGCAAGGGCACCGTGACCAATCTCACGGCGTCCGGGACCTCTGCTGGGCTTTGTTTCACCAACTGAATATGAAGGGAAATTATAGTGGTGCATATATCTCTTGCTGTCCTCTTCGTCAAGTCCGTCAATTCTCTGTGAATCGCTTACGGGACCGAGAGTCGCTACTGTAAGAACTTGAGTCTGACCCCTTGTGAAAAGTCCAGAACCGTGAACTCTGGGAAGAACGCCTACTTCAGCGGCAAGGGGACGAATTTCGTCGATACCTCTGCCGTCAACACGCTTGCCCTCATAAAGCCAGTTTCTGACAATTTTCTTCTGGAGCTTATAGATGCACTCGTCAATCATAGCGATTTTTTCGGGATACTGCTCGTCAAACTTCTCATGGACTTCGTCCTTGATAGGATTGAGACGCTCCTCGCGGACATTCTTATCGTTTGTATCAAGAGCCGCCTTTATCTTTTCACCAACAAGCTCCTCAATAGCGTCAAACAGATCGTGGTCGACCTCCATGGACTCGAACTCAAATTTCTTCTTGCCGATCTCTTTCTGAATATCTGAAATGAAAGCGACTATCTTCTTGATTTCCTCATGACCTGTCAAAATTGCTTTAAGCATTGTATCATCGTCAACCTCGTTTGCGCCCGCTTCGATCATGACGATTTTTTCCATTGTACCTGCTACCGTAAGGTTCAGGTCAGATTTTTCACGCTGTTCAAGTGTAGGGTTGAGGACTATCTCACCGTCAACAAGTCCAACACTTATGCCGCCGATAGGACCGTTCCAAGGGATATCGGAAATTGAAATTGCAACGGAAGTTGCGATCATGCCGCAGATTTCGGGAGAATTATCGGGGTCAACCGCAAGAACGGTCATTACAACAGAAACGTCGTTTCTCATGTCCTTTGGAAAAAGTGGACGGATAGGTCTGTCAACAACTCTTGAAGTGAGGATAGCTTTTTCGCTGGGCTTGCCCTCTCTCTTCATGAACGAACCGGGGATACGTCCCACAGAGTAAAGTCTCTCCTCGTAGTCAACGGAAAGAGGGAAAAAGTCAATACCCTCTCTTGGCTTAACGCTTGCTGTAACGTTTGCCATAACAACAGTCTCGCCGTAGCGAACCCAACACGAACCGTTAGAAAGCTCACAAGTCTTTCCTGTTTCAATTGTCAGCTCTCTTCCCGCATACATGGTTTTGAAAATTTTGTGATTATCAAACATAAACTGCCTCCTATATTTTTTTACAGACCGCAGCTTTAGCAATAAATCCTGTACGCATTGCTGTGTACACGATTTAATGCTAAGCCTGCTGCCTGAAATTTCCTTGCTTTTTAAATGTGCAAAAAGGCAGAGTAAAGGTTTGCACCTTTACTTTCTGCCTTTGGCATATTCTTACTTACGCAGACCAAGCTTTTCAACAATTGCACGGTATCTGTTGATATCCTTCTTTGCAAGATAGTTGAGAAGATTACGTCTGTGACCTACCATTTTGAGAAGTCCTCTTCTGGAGTGGTGGTCTTTCTTGTGTACCTTCAAGTGTTCGGTAAGGTCGTTGATTCTCTTTGTGAGAATTGCGATCTGAACCTCGGGTGAACCCGTATCGTTCTCACTTGTTCTGTTAGCTTCGATAATAGCTGTTTTCTCGTCTTTCAGCATCATGGCAAAAACACCTCTTTAAAAATATTTTCCGCAAACATAGTAAACGGCAGGTATGTTCCCTAAAAGGGCTTAATCCGCAGACCAAGTACACGGAATTTCTCTGTGCAATTATGCACAACAAAAACATTATATCACATAAAAACAGATTTGTAAAGGGGTTTTTATGAAATAATTTTTCCTTTTTTCTTCTTTTTGCTCTCTATGGGAGCTTCCTGACCGCCCATATCGGTAAAAACACTGTCCTCGGCGGAAAGAGGCTTAAGATAATCGTACTCGGGATTGTCCATGCCACGCTCCTCATAATATGGGTTTATAACATATTTTTGTATCATCGGATAGGAATTATACATTACCACAAAACCTGTAAAGGATATTGCCCAAATTGGTATAAGAATAAGTCCCGAAGCACTGCCGGTAAAGAAAAGAAGTACAAACATAACAACTATCAAAGCGACGATCAAAAGCGTAAAAATATTCTTTTTTAGTCCAACGCAGGTCAGGTAAAAGCTGTTTTTAATAATATCTTTAAGGGACAGATTTGTTGCGACTATCATAGGCATGATGTAAAAATTCATCATCAATAGAGTCAGCGCAAAGCTTATTGACAGCACGCACAGCACATTATATATAGTACCGCTTCTGCCCGCTTCCACAGCGGCGTCCGCCATTTGCGGGTACACCTGAAACGCCGTTATTGCCGAAACCGTGAAAAGCGCGTCCATAAGACCTACTGGCAGGGACTGCTTCCAGTTCTGTGAAAAGCCTTTCCAGAAATCATGAAATATAAACGCACTTTTGTCAATGGTATAATTCCGCAGCACCCTCGTCATTCCCGCAATGGCGGGACCTATAGTCACAACAGGGATACAAAAGATAAACGTCAGCAGGTTAAGCTTGATAAGCCTCCACCAATATCTGAAATACAGCTCAAAAAATGCAAAAAAGCTTTTCTTTTTGG
This sequence comes from uncultured Clostridia bacterium, assembly GCA_947177545.1. Taxonomy (GTDB): domain Bacteria; phylum Bacillota; class Clostridia; order Oscillospirales; family Ruminococcaceae; genus RGIG8773. The sequence goes on from CAMWVF010000156.1 coordinate 3,546, forward strand.
GTGCGTTTTTTGAGACGCCCCGTCCCGCTTTTTCATAGTCAAACATACCAAATAATGCCAAAGTTTGCAGCTCCTTTAAATTTCAATTCCCCTTGATGTGATCTTATTTTCATGTCAAATTCCCAGCAGGCTTGTCCAAAGTCCCGCAAGACCAAAGGTCAACAGACTGTCCACCAAAGACGAGACCGCGAGAATTGCACATAGAATGACAAATTTTGTAAAGTATAACTTTATATCCATAGGCTCGCCTGTCGTATTCCTGCCGAAAGCGGCTCGGTAAAGTCCAAAAGAAAAGCGTATAGCCTCCCTTGCGGCAATTATCATCACAAACGCCGTAGCGACGGCATTTGGCACTATCAGCACCACCGACGCTCCCGCGCCTGCAAGACCGTAGCTGCTGTACATTCCCGCTATTGAAGCCCCTGCTCCCAGACCTCGGAAAAGTGGGACGAGAAGCTCCAGCGGCTGTGCGGCTGCGCTAAGTCCAAAAAGGAAGCACACAAGAAGCAGCAGGAACGCTCCCGAAAAGGAGTTTACCAGCGTCTGCCAAAAGGTATGATAAAGCCGTCCCGCAACAAAGCTGCCAGCAAGACTGTCAAGAACACGTATTTTCTCGCTGTCAAGAGTGCAGTACAGAACCGTACCGATGAGTACGCCTAAAAAATACAGCGCCGAAAGGGTTATAAGCAGGGTATCCTTTTTTCTGCTCCTTGGGATATGGTTGTCCGTCATAATTACCGTCCTTTACTTTTGATTTTAGTAAAGTCTATGCGGACGATTTGAAAAAAATTCTTTCACTTGCCTTTATTTGGATAATTCGTATGCTCTTTTTGTACAGCTTTCACAAGCTTTTTTCACGGTATCTTCAAGCTTGCCGCTGTACAGCTCTTCAAGACCCGCAAGAGTTGTTCCTCCCGGGCTGGAGACCATTTTTATAAGCTCCTCGATAGTATACCCC
>CAMWVF010000157.1 GCA_947177545.1 uncultured Clostridia bacterium
AAATTTCAGGAGGTATTCTCAATGAGTAACTATAAAGTCGTAAAATTCGGCGGCAGCTCCCTCGCCGATGCAGGTCAGTTCAGAAAGGTCGCGGAGATCGTCCTCGCCGACCCCGACAGAAGATACGTTGTGGCTTCCGCTCCCGGAAAGCGTTTCAGCGAGGACACCAAGGTCACCGATATGCTCTACGCCTGCTACGAAAAGGCCGCTAAGGGCGAGGACTTTTCAGCTGATTTCGCCGCTATCGAAAAGCGCTACAACGACATCATTTCCGACCTTGACGTGAATCTTTCCCTCTCCGCGGACTTTGAGCGCATAAAGGGCGCTTTTGTCCACATGGCAGGACGTGACTATGCGGCTTCCCGCGGCGAGTACCTTAACAGCAAAGTCCTTGCCGCATTTCTCGGTTTCGAGTTTATCGACCCTGCGGGGTACATCAAATTCGGCGAGAACGGCGTTTTTGACCTTGACAAGACCATTTCTCTGCTCCGTCCCCGCCTCAAGGACTGCGAACACGCCGTTATCCCGGGCTTTTACGGCTCTATGCCGAACGACACTATTAAAACCTTTTCCCGCGGCGGCTCGGACGTTACAGGCTCTATTGTGGCTCGTGCTGTACACGCAAAAATTTATGAGAACTGGACGGATGTGTCGGGCTTCCTTATCTGCGACCCAAGAATAATCGACAACCCCGCCCCCATTACCACAATAACCTATCGCGAGCTTCGGGAGCTTTCCTACATGGGCGCGGGCGTTCTCCATGAGGACGCTATTTTCCCTGTACGCACAGCGGGTATACCTATCAATATCAAGAATACTAACCGTCCCGAGGACAGAGGCACAATGATAGTCGCCGAGTCGGACGAGGTCAGCAAGTACGTTATTACGGGCATTGCAGGCAAAAAGGGACTTTCCGCAATAAACATTGAAAAGGACATGATGAACAGCGAGCTTGGCTTCGGCAGGAACGTCCTCCGTTCGCTAGAGAAGAACGGTCTGAACTTCGAGCATATGCCCTCGGGTATCGACACAATGAGCGTTATTGTGGGTACGGAAGTTCTGAAGCCCGTCCAACAGAACGTGCTGGACGAGATAACGTTCAGAGTTCACCCCGACCATTTGGAGGTTGAAGATAATCTCTCCCTTATCGCTGTTGTGGGTCGCGGCATGAGAAAGGCGCGTGGTACTGCCGGCAGGATTTTCTCCGCGCTTGCACACGCAAAAATAAACGTCAAGATGATAGACCAGGGTTCCTCCGAGCTTAACATTATTATCGGCGTAAGCGACGAGGACTTTGAAGCGGCGGTCAAGGCTATTTATGAGATTTTTGTGCTGACCCAAAATTAAGGCGGGGAAACAAAAATAACACGTCCGAGCGGGCGTGTTATTTTTTACACTAAAGCATAAGACCCGTCCCCAAATAAAGGGGACGGGTCAATTGATTTTACAATTAAATCAAGATCAAATGTTGTCCTCGGTGTTGAACTCGAAGTGAGAAGTAAGCTCCTTGAGTATCTGGGACTGACCGGAAAGCTCCTCGGAAGCGGCAGCAGACTCCTCTGCTGTAGCGGAGTTGTTCTGTACAACGCTGGATATCTGCTCTACGCTGGAGGATATCTGCGCTACAGACTCTGCCGCAACGTTTGCATTCTTTGCGATATCGTTATTGATATCAAGAACATACTGTGAAGCGTCCGCTGTAAGACCCATTTCCTCAACAGCCTTGTCTGCAAGGTCGCGTCCTCTGTCAATAGCATTTACAGTGTTCTCAATGAGAACCGTTGTATTCTTAGCAGCCTCCGCAGATTTACCAGCAAGGTTTCTTACCTCGTCGGCAACAACCGCAAAGCCCTTGCCTGCTGCGCCTGCTCTTGCAGCTTCAACAGCAGCGTTAAGAGCAAGGATATTTGTCTGGAATGCGATATCTTCGATAGTCTTGATGATCTTCTTGGTATCCTCTGAAGAAGCGCTCATCTCTCTGATAGCGTCTGCAAGTTCGTTCATTTCGTTCTTTGCCGCAGAAAGCTTAGTTACAGCGTCATTTGTTCTGTCGCTTGCCTCTGTTGCCTTTTCAGCATTGGACTTGATGATATCGGAAACGATATTGATCTCAGCAGCAAGCTCTTCGATAGAGGAAGCCTGCTCTGTTGCACCCTGTGAAAGAGATTGCGCGCCCAAAGCTACCTGCTCGGAGCCTGAAGCTACCTGATCGGAAGAAACGGTGATCTTCTCCATTGTCTCGTTAAGGTCTGTTCTGAACTTACGAAGAGAGATAATGATACTCTCGAATGAGCCGACATAAAGACTTGCATCTCTTGATTTTACACGGAGATTACCGTTTTTAAGCTCTTCAAGAACATAGTCGATATCCTCGATAACATTTTTTGTACGAGCACCGAGACTTCTCATATCTTCAGCAAGCTCGCCGATCTCGTCGTTACCGTCATAATGTACATTAACGTCAAAGTCTCCGCCGGCCATTCTTATGGCAGCGTCTTTTACCTGATTAACGCCAAGCACAATAACTTTTGTTATGTACAGAGCCATTGCGATACCTGTAACAACAGCTACGATAGAAACGATAATTGTTACCATTCTGCCTATGGTAATATATCTATAGCTGGAATCGTACTGATCTTTTGAATTTTCAACAGCTTTCTCTGTTGCCGCCTGAGCCGTCTCATAAAGAAATGTGATGTTAGGCATCATATCGCTGTCATATCCGGCAATCGATTCCGAAACATTACCGTTTGAAACAAGCTCTGTAAATTTCTGGTATTGCGTCCAAATGTTGGATGAAGTAGTCCTCATATCAGTAATATACTGAAGTCCAACCGGATCGTTGTCTAACTGGTAATTCGCTTCAAGATCGTCAATAAAACTATTTACTTCTTCATAGCAGCTTTCTGCCTTATCAAAATATCCCGCAACATAATCTGCGTCATCGGCTTTACCGATCGCATGGAGGAGGTTCTTTGCCATTTCCTGCGTTTTTGCGTTGATATTGTCAGCATATTCAACTCTCATAACCGCCTTATTGTACAAAGTGTCAACGTTTTTGCTGATGCTGGAAAAAGTACTGACAACGAGCCAAATGATAATGCACATAAGAAGAATTACTGTGCCGAAGCCAACCAAAAGCTTCTGAGCAATTTTTAAATTTTTCATAACCTTATTAATACCCTCTGGGTATTTTCTCCTTTCAATTTTTTAAAAAAACTATATATACTATATATACTATTATTGTAAATCTTTGCGCGAATTTTGTCAACGGCAAAGTGTTACAAAAATACATACAATAATATAACTTTTTATGGAATATCGACAAAATATCCCCAAAAATTCATGTCACTTCCAACCGTCCGTAAGCCGTCTGCATAATGTCTTGCCGATGTTGTTCAGGGGCTGCTGCTCCGAGCAGGCGCCAAGCTTGTATGCTTCCATGGGCATTCCGTAAACAATGCAGCTTTCCTTGTCCTGACCTATAGTGTAAGCGCCCTTGTTGTGCATTTTCAGCAGACCCTTTGCTCCGTCTGCACCCATGCCGGTCATGATCGCACCTATAGATTTGTTTCCCGCCACCTCGGCAACGCTTGAAAACATAACGTCTACCGACGGACAGTGTCCCGAGACCTTTTCGCCCTCGTAAAGGTGAACATAATAGCCTCTGGCGTCCTTTTTAAGCTCCATTTGAAGCCCGCCTGCGCCGATAAGACAAACGCCCTGCGTGAGCCTGTCTCCGTCCTCTGCCTCCTTGACATGAACCGTGCAGCATTTGTCCATTCTCTCGCTGTAAAGCCTTGTAAAGACAGGGGGCATATGCTGTACTACAATTACAGGCGGCATAGTGTCGGGAAAGGATTTAATAACGCACTCCAATGCGTCCGTGCCTCCCGTTGAAGCGCCGAGAGCAACGATATAGCCCTCTCTGAATCTCTGGGTAAGACCTGCGATGTCGTCCTTTGTGGGAATGTTTGGCATTACCCTGCCGACCTTTGCAGCCATTGCGGGGCTTACAATTGGGGAAACGCCGTCAACTTTCGCCGCGTCCGCGGTTTTAGCCGCAGGTATGCTCAGCTTGCCTTTCTTACCCGCAGCAAGTATGACCTTGGTACCCAGAAGCGTGTTGAACATCTTCTGATCTGCGGGAGACTTTGGTTTTGAGATAAAGTCCGCAGCTCCTGCCGCTATGGCGCTCTTTTCATCGCCGCTTCCCGATATCATAACGCAGGGCAGCGGGTATTGTCCCATAAGCTGTTTAAGGAAAGTAAGACCGTCCATTTTTGGCATTACAACGTCCATAACAAGAACGTCGGGCTTAAGCTCCATTATCTTGTCTCTTGCTTCAAAAGCGTCGGCAGCCTCTCCGACGATCTCGATATTTTCCTTTAAGCTCAGACCGTTTATAACAGCCCGACGGAACATTGCGGAATCGTCCACCACGAGGACCCTGACCTTTTTCTGATTAATCATAAGATATAAAACATACTCCTTTAATT
>CAMWVF010000158.1 GCA_947177545.1 uncultured Clostridia bacterium
ATTGCCGTACAAATAAGAAATGATAACGCAAATGCGGAAATTCTTTTTATTGTCATAATTAAAACTCCTTTAAATTTATTTTTGAATAATAAGCTTTAAAATTTCCTCATCATCAAATACGATATTTCCGCCGCCGTGGTAATTGTAAATGCCGCGGCTGTTGAAATAATTATCATCGGGAATATCCAGCCGAATAAAATCCTCCATATCTTCCTCCGACACGCCCGACTTTGAGTACGCCCCACGCAGACCGTCATAAGCGTCCCGTGCCCTTTGAGAGCCGTAATATTCGTCATTTTCCGCCATAAAAATATATACGAAAACTCCGTTTTCCGCAACAGGCTCAAAAGTGCCGTCCCACTGGGAAGCACCGTGGAGGTACGCCGCAAATAAGTCGGGACGCATTGACACCGCTCGAGACATTGTTTCCCCGCCTGCGGAATACCCCGCCGCATAAATTCGGTCGGTATTTACCGAAAAATTCTCGGTAAAGTATTCGGTAAGCTCTATCGCCTGACGCGCGGATTTTTCACCACAGTCGGTAAGCTGCGCGGACGCAACTATAATTTCCTCGTCAAGCTTAGTCCATGCGAGAAAGCCGTTCCAGTCAAGGTTTGAACCCGAGGACTGTTCCCCGAACCACATTCGGTCGTACCCCGGCATTGTCATTACCAAAATATACTTGTAATCCCCAAATACCTTGTCAAATAACTTTTTGCTTTATTCATGAAACAATTTCCCAATTGTTAAAATCCGGGAATTTTTCTCTAATATAACTTTCAAAATTTTCTTCATACGCATATATTAAAGGTAAACTATAATTATCATGACAATCCAATGAATAAGCTTTTACCGTTGCTTCAAACGTTTCGCTATCTACTTCTTCATCGTTTACCTTTCCAAAATAACTACCATCTTCCACTTGTCCTAACAACTTTGTTGTTAATATGTACCCCCATCAGACCATTCATATATATAACTTTCTATATATTCTTGTGTTGTCTCTGTGTGTCCTACCATTGGTGTAAATGCTATGGAGTTGTCTTCAGGGACACAGGTAATTCCAACGTATACGTAGTCACTTTTAAGCGACAATACTTGCCTGTATCATCTGTTAAACCGTCCACAGTTATATATCGCAACCCCGTAACTTCATCTGTTTTTGCCAAATTTTTTTGTATATATCGTTGACCCGTACCTACCCCAGTCAAATCTTTTGAATATATTACCGTCTTATGCTTAGTATAATCTGTAATTTCTCAGTTTTTATATGGCGTATAAGCATCCATTATATTATCGCTTATTACTGCGGGTTCTTTACTCTTATTTTTACCAACATTACTAAACAGCGACTCGCACGTTTATAAGCGATTTCCTCATTCATATTCTGTGGTCTAGGATTTCCCTCCGGATCAACAGATATACCCGCCGCCGCTGCCGCCATTATTTTATCTTTATTTTTCAAAAGTTTGTTACGCTCGGCATAAAATTTATTTTTAATATTCGGATTACTTGAAATGGGATTTCCTTCTGAATCAATTTCTATGCCCGTTTTTTCAGAAGCAAGAATTTCTACAGCATATTTAACTTTATTTATGTCAGACCCTACTGTTTGCTCACTGTTTGTGTGAACTGCCCATGTTGGAACAGTATCAACAGACGAAACCCCTTGCTGCGTACCTTTTAGTAAATTCACCAATGCTTTACTATATCCCATTAATTGTGAAGGGTTAAAAATATTAGGAATGCTATTCTTAAACCCAACACTTGCGGATGCAATTTCAAACGGTGTGGAATTTTTGTTAATTCCGCTTTTATGCAGATTTCTAAGCACTTGATCTACAAATCTCTATCTTTAAAGTTATAGACCTTGGCTGTTAAAAATGTAGTTTTTTATAAAACTACAAAAGTGTCAGTTTGTATAAATTATACGATACATTTGTCAATAAATTTTATAATGAATTTTAATCCCAAATCACAAAATTATCAAATCTCCAAATACCTTCGTCAAAAACAAGGTTGTAATCATATTTAACAAGATAATTATCATACTGGCTATGACTGAATTTATATTTATCATTACCTACAGGAACGTCTGCAATCGTTCCCGAAAGTTCGTTTTCAACGATGATATATTCACCATTTTCGTCTATACCACCAAATTTACCAGAAACAATAAGCTTACCGTTTTCAAGATGATAAATATAGTCTTCGTCTATTTTCACTTCATGGTCAGGATCGGTGTGCCAAACCGTTACTGTAAGGACTATTTTGTCATCACTCCTATATGTCACCGCCATTTCACTGTCTGCTACAGAAAGATCGTTGCCTCTATCACCAAGTCCTACCCATATGCTAGTATAGTTATCGAAAACTTTTAGATTATCAATGCTGTTTACATCTTGCAAAGCAAAAATTTCCAAATGGCGTTGATTTTGTCCATCGAAATATGTACTTCCGATTTCTAGCTTAAAGTACTCATCAGCATAATTGTCGGTGAATATACGCCTAAATTCCTCTTTATATCCGTCAAGGTCTTTGCCATCTTGAGTTAAATAGTTTCCATTGCTGTCATTTAAAAACTCTTTTCCTCGTACCATATCATAAGCACATTCATATATTTGTTTAATCTCGTTGTCTGTTATATTCTTTGTATAGACAACCGCAACGTTATTTTCTGAAATGCTTTCATTTTTTTTTGTAATATATCCTTTGTCAGTATTTTCGCTGTTTTTAGTGGTACAAGATGACATTATAAGCATACATATCCCAAAAGCAACAATTCTTTTCATGACAAAATCTCCTTATCTCGTAGCATCAATAATTACACAGCAATTTCCGTCTTTAGGAGCAGAATATTTAACAAATTCAGAACTGCCCATGTATGACATTTGCTCCATTGTTCTAGCTGTTCTATTTTCTTCGTTAGCTCTTCCAACATCATTAAATAATAAATCTTCCCATGTAGCATCTTCTAAAGAAACACCTTCTCTTACACCAGAACAAACGACAGTATGTCCATCAGTAGTTCCCTTATCTAATTTTACACAACAAACATCTCCGTTTGAAAGACTTGTTTTTATTAAATTTAATGCTTCATCCTGATTTATTCCAAGTCCATTAGGAGTTTTTCCAAATTTATTAAAGTTATAGTTTCCCTTTCCATATCTAGGATTTGTACCATTATCATTACACTGTACCAGTTCGCTTGCTGATCCTACCGCATTATCATTTATTCTAAACATTGCAGCAATTGATGTAGAAACACAACCCTTCCAACCTTCAAATTCTCCTTCATAATCTGTAGATTGACAAAGTATTTTATCCATATTGCCATCAGAATAATTTATCCCGGAAAACTTGTTTTTAACATTAGGGTTGCTTGATACAGGTTTTTCTTCCGAATCAATTTCTATTCCAGTATGTTCTGAAGCAAGTATTTCAACGGCATATTTAACTTTATCTATGTCAGAACTTATAGTTTGAGTACTGTTTGTGGGAGCTGCCCCTATTGGAACAGTATTAACATACGAGCTTCCTTGCTGTGTACCTTTTAATAAATTTCCCAAGGCTCTACCATAATTCAATAATTGTGAAGGATTGGAAACAGGTATGCTATTCTTAGCTCCAACGCTTGCGGCTGCTATTTCAAACGGTGTGGAATTCGCGTTAATTCCGCCGTTATGCAGATTAGCAAGCGTCTGTCCAAATTGTGTATACTGTTCGTAAGAATTGCATACTGGATTTCCGTTTTTATCAGTAGGAACACCTACAATCTGCGCCGCCAGCCTATTGTAATCCGCATTAGACAAACGGGTTGATGAAGACGTCGAATTTGTCGTGTTTGCAGACCTACTGGTGCTTGTTGAACTTGACGGCTTAGTCAAACCTGTTTTGTTAGTATTAGCGTTATTGCCGGTATTATTTTGAGAGCCTGTAGTATTAGGCTTTACCCCGTTTGAATTCTGATTAACATTCGTTTGAGAACTTGACTTCAAGTTTTTCAAAGCGTTGCCATAGTTCTGACCCTGTGAAACACTTGAAATATTAGGTGTACCGTTCTTATTAACGGTAGTTCCAACACTTGCAGCCGCGATTTCCTGCGGCGTAGAGTTTCTGTCAATTCCGCTTTTGTGCAGATTAGTAAGAGCCTCCGCATAATTCATGCTCTGCTCATATGAAGTAAAAGCAGGCTTACCATTTGAACCGATAGCAACTCCTGCGGCTTTAGCGGCGAGCTAGCTGTATTCATCATTTGTCAATTTGTTTGAAGCAGTATTGGACTTAGAGGCTGGCTTTGTAGGTGTCTTGGACTGCGGTGTGGTAGCAGGCTTGTTGGTTGTAGTAGGTTTTGTGGATGTCTTAGGAGTTGTATTTTGCTTAGGAGTAATACCTTGCTTGGGTGTATTGTTGGTCTTAGGAGCTGTATTCTGTTTAGGCGTAATACCTTGATTGATAGTTTCTGCATTTTTTACTTTTATTAATATACCTATTTTA
>CAMWVF010000159.1 GCA_947177545.1 uncultured Clostridia bacterium
GTCATATCCGTCGAGTAAAATGTCATTCCAAACTGGCAGAGAATTAATACATCCATTTGATAAAATACTTGCTTTTAATTTTTTTATTCTTTCATTGCTTTTGTTAAAAAACAACCGTCGGAATTCATTATCAATTTTAAGCTGAGGCAAATCAATTTTATTCATAATCATCACCCGAGATCTCAAAAGCTTTTTTTAGGTCAAAGCACGCAATATTCTCACTGGAACTGTAATTACCGATTATTTTGTATGAACCTTCAAATTGAAGTGTTTCACAAATATTTATTAGCCTTACAATTAATATTTTACTGATAATTTCATAGCTGTTTTTGCCGCAAAGCATACTCCAGTTTATTTTTTTGCTGAAATTTGTTTTTATTTCCGAAGCGCGTACTGCAACATATAATGTTTTGGGATTTACCAGTAATTCAATAAAAGCGGGACTTCCCAACATATATAAAGTTTGTTTATGTATCCTTATGAGAGATTTTTTCGTATCAATAAGTATTGTTGGTTTGCATTCCTTATTTTTCACTATTTACCGCCTGACTTTCAATATTATTTGTTTCCAAATGCAATTCATTCGGAGCCTCTTCCGGTTCTTCCTTAATTCCGAAAACAACGTACTCATTAAAAATATTGACCTGAAAAGATTTTTTATGTTCTTCAACGGGAAGTCCAAACTGATCTTTCCACTCTTCAGGAAAAGCAGGTATTCGGGAATTTTTAGCTTTTTTACCATCGGATACTTCACGTTGAAATACCTCGGCGCTTTTCAAATCAAATAAAAAAATATATTCTCCTTTTGAAAATATCAAATTTCCCAATAATTTATATTTGAAATCCATATTCCAGTTCATAAGCGCAAAAAGTTTCAAATAAAATATTCTGCATGAAATATATCTTGGCTTCCTTTTCCCAGTTTTGGAATTTACAGAACACCATAAAAGTGCGTCTCTTTCATTTTCGGAACACGGTTTTACAATAAGCTTTTTTTCGTTCGGATTTACTAAAAAATGAATATGTTTAACGTTCGGAAGCTTGTTTATACAAGCGGTATTTAAATTAATTTTGTTATTATTAAATGTAATCGAGGGTTCATTAAGATGAGCAAAAAATTCTCCCCTTACAACCTGATAACCGTCATAATTAAAATTATTATCAATGATTATTTCTTCGTTTATTTCACTTTTCATTGCTGTCCTCCTTTGGAAGGGAAAGTATGGCGTCAATAGTTTCTTTTATAATTGATTTATCCGTAGTATTCGCTTGTTCGTTTATAAATGTTTTTTTCTTGTCGTTTATGTTAAAGCTTCCTGATAGGTTTACCGCAGAATGACTGTAATACTCGCTTCCAAAGCCGGTTGTCCATTCTTTAGGATATGCGCAAACCGATTTTGACGTACTGCAAATCGGGTCGATACAAGCTTCGGAAGAATTTGAAGAATTATTATCAGCATCGATAATATTGCTGGGTATCAATACCTCGGGTTCAAATAAATTAAAAATAATTGTGGATTCACTGTTGTCGTTATTCATTATCACTCCTCTTAAACGGTATTTATATTCTGTGTTCCATGAAAAAATTTCAAAAATTGTTTTTAAAAAAGCTTTTCCGCTTATATTTTTAGGAAAATTTCCCCGTTTGCTTAATGTTATCCATGATATTGAATTTTTTACGGTTTTGTTAGATTTGCGAACGGCCAACAGTCCGATCACGGGATTTATAAGCATTTCTATATATGGAATACTTTCCATTCTTCTTATGCAGTTTGTATTGAACATCATATGAGAAGCAGACATAATGACAGTAAGCTTTTCTGAAACATCAAAAAACTGTGACCGTGCGATCTCATAACCCCTTAAATCAAAAGCGCTTTCATAATTATCTGATTTTTCATTATTTGTTTTTTCTGCGTCTGAGGATATGCTTTTGGAGGCGCGTATGTAATCCTCCGCTTTAAACCCTGCCCATTTGCAGTGAACCGTTACAAAGCCTTTGAACGCCCCGTCCGTAATAACTTTCAGTTCGGGTAGAATACCTTTATTTCCGTATTTCGCATTGTCAATGAGCTTTTGAACCGCAAGAAAATCATATCTTGACACAATTGCTTCATGATGATCTCTGCATATGTATTGATTTCTGTCCAGTCTGTTTTTTATTGAACGGTGATCAAGATAATTTGGCGTCCAAGTTTTTCTTGCAGTTATGTCACCGCAGTGACGTTCGTTTCTAAGTATTCCTATAACCGAGCTTGCGGACCATATTTTATTTCCTTTAGGCGTTTTAATACCTTCCTTTGTCAGAATATCAGCAATTTCCTTGCTGCTGTATCCGTATAAATACATAAAAAATATCAGTTTAACGATTTTGGACTCTTTTTCATTGATAACAAGATTTTCATTATCGTCAAGGTCATATCCGAATAATTCCGGAGTTAAAAATATTCCTCTTTTAAAACGCATTTCAACCGACGTATTCATAACTTCGCTTTTAATATGACTTTCTTCCTGAGCAAGTACTGATATAATGCTCATAGTCATTTCAAACGCATTGTCAAGAGAATTGATGCCCTCGGATTCAAATAATACGCCTATGGGAGGTTTACGTTCTTTAAGCCTACGTATATTTTCTATAAAATCCAATTGATTTCGTGCAAATCTTGAAATACTTTTTGTAACGACCAAATCGATCTTACCGTTTTCGCAGTCTTCTATCATTCGTATAAATTCGTCTCTGTGCTGCAAAGATGTCCCTGAAATTCCTTCATCGGCGTATATTCCAACCAATTTCCAGTTTGAGTGAAGATTAACATAATCCAGATAATGATTTTTTTGCAGCTCATACGAGGAGGTTTGACGCGGATCTCCTGTAGATACCCTTGCATAAACAGCAACGCGTATTTCTTTTTCCGAATTATATATGTCTATTTGGGGAAGCGCTGGAATTACTTCAAGTTCTGAAGGATCAACACCTTTGTATCTGTTCCTGATTTTTTCTTTTTGTTCGTATTTATTTAAATTTTCATTTTTGTCAGCCATAGCAACGTTACCCTTTCTGCATAAATTTACGTTTTATGACATTATACAAGATTTTTTTTCAGAAAATAAATGCACTGTAACTGCAAATATTAAGCGGCAGTGCAAATTTTCATATAAGTTTTACAATTTGTTTTTAAAGCGTAATTGTTATGTGGATATTAAGCAATTTTTTTGACATGGTAAAATATTTGTATAACGTAAAATTTTATAATTTACGTTAAATTATTTTAGGAGGGCAAAAACATGCAAATTAATTACTTATTATTGGGAGAAAAAATTAAGAAATTTAGAAGGAGAAAAAAATTATCGCAATACAGTCTTGCAGAACGCATTAATGTTTCACCGCCTTACATAAGCAGGATTGAATGCGGAAAAAACCGTGTTAGTTTGGAGCTCCTTGTAAAAATATGCGAAGTGTTGGAAATCAATGCTGCTGAATTTTTAACGGAAAATCTTATGGATGAATATTCATATGTTACGAAAGAAAGTACGGGATTGGAGAAAAAACTTATGGTTGCAGTTTGCAATGCAATTGAAGAAACGATGAGCAAAGAAAATATTTGATAAAAGTCCGTTGAAAAATAAAATCACTCCAAAAATTTGACTTTTGGAGTGATTTTTATTTGACATATTTTGACAGTTACCTCAATAATATATGCAATGAATTTGACGATTATTCGCTTAAAATATGCTATTATATTGACAATCCTGCTGTACGAAAATATCTCTTTTAAAAATCAAAACCACCCGTAAAACGGGTGGTTTGCGAAAGCCCTTAAAGGGCTTGGTACGACCCTTACCCCTTAAGGGGTTCTGAAAAGTCTGCCAACCGCATTTGATTCATGGGCAGCCCCTAAAGGGGCTGTCTTTTATTTGCCTTGATTTACCGGCTCACCCGTGAACGGGTCAGTATACTCTTTAAAGCTTATTTGGTCGCACGCTATATCTTCTTGTAATTGGTTCCTTACATATTCTGCTATGCGTTTTTCGTTTTTTCCTACTGTGTCTACATAATATCCTCTGCACCAGAAATGTCGGTTTCCATATTTATATTTCAAATTTGCGTGTCTATCAAATATCATCAATGAACTTTTTCCTTTCAGATACCCCATAAATTGTGCCACACTTAACTTTGGTGGTATTTCTACCAACATATGTATATGGTCTGTGCACGTTTCTGCTTCTATTATATTTACTCCTTTTTGTTCACATAGTTTCCTCAGTATTACTCCTATATCCACCCTTATTTTCCCATATATTATTTGTCTCCTATATTTTGGTGCAAATACTATATGATACTTGCAATTCCACTTGGAATGTGCTAAACTATTTATGTCATTCATTGACATTTCCTCCTTGTCATTATTTTTAATTGCGGTCGGCAAACCTGCTTTTATTATAATGCTCAAGGAGGTTTTTGTCCATAGCTTTAAGCTTT
>CAMWVF010000160.1 GCA_947177545.1 uncultured Clostridia bacterium
CGGCGGTATCGGCAAAATGTTATCCCGTGCGGTTTCGGGTGAATCAATATTTCAGAACAAATACACCGCTGTAGGCGGCGTTGGCGAGATTGCTTTCGCGTCCTCCGTCCCCGGACACATTCTACCTGTGGAAATTTCCGCATCTCGAACTATCGTTGCTCAAAAATCTGCATACCTTGCTTCAAGTCCCTCAGTTGAACTTAGCATTTTCTTCCAAAAGAAACTTGGCGCAGGCTTCTTCGGCGGCGAGGGCTTTATCATGCAGAAGCTTAGCGGCAACGGCGTGGCTTTCCTCGAAATCGACGGAAGTATTGTTGAGTACGACCTTGCTCAGAACGAGTCCATACTTATCGACACGGGCTATCTTGCGGCTATGGACGCAACCTGCTCTATCGACATTGAAACTGTAAAGGGTATCGGCAACGCTCTGTTCGGCGGCGAGGGATTTTTCAACACAAGAGTTAGCGGTCCCGGACACATATGGTTGCAGACCATGCCTATATCGTCCATTGCAGGCTCTATCAGACCTTACATACCTACGGGAAATTAAGTGTACTGCGCATACAGCGTTGTTCACCCTATTTTTAGACATAACAATTTTAAACTTTTTTCAAGCCCCATATCAGTGGGCGGGTGAGATTTTCTGACCCGCCCACTGATATGGGGCTTGCAGCATTTAACTGTGGCTGACACTTTGCCGATACTGCAAGACTGCCGCAGTGCGTTCCACAATATTTATTTTTTATATGTTTTCACATCATTTTTTGCTCAGGTTCACCTTAAAATCCCCCTCAAAATCGGTGTACTCAGCCGCAAGAGTATAGGTATCGTCAACATATAAATCAACAAAGCCGCGGTACTCCTTTGCAGTACCGAAATTTTCCACAACGCCGCCCTTTGAATTGTACAGAATAAAATTTACCATGCCGCTTTTAACATTAGTACTCAAAGAAATCCGTATTCTGTCACTGCTGTCCCCCTTGAAAGAAATTTCGGAAACTGCGGTTTTGGCTTCGCCTGCGGGGACACTTATGCTGATATTTCCCAAATGTTTGCTCCTCATAAGAACGACTGTTGTCAGGACTGCTCCAAGCAGCACTGCTGATGATATTGATATTATAATTTTTCTTTTCATATTTTTGCACCTCCAAATGCTTTTTATCCGGTAAATACTTTATAAAAATAATCACTGCTATAACGGTAAATCCTATGTTTTATCAATATTCATGCTGATTCCTCCCCTGATTTTTTCCGCAGTAAAATTACTGCAATTACCGTAAAAATAAGGTACGCCCCTATTGATATAACGGAAGCTTCCGCACCGAACTCGCCGCCTGTTATCAGGGTGGACTTGCTTTCTAGCACGTAGTTGAACATACAGGTGTCAACGGGTTCTGTATAGATGTTGAGTATGCCGCTTGCCATACACATATTCCATATGCTGTGCATAAACGCTGCCGACCATATACTGCCGCTTTCATATGTTACCAAAGAAAAGAGCACACCAACAATGCTGCCTGCAACAAGGAGCTGGATAAAGCTGACGAGGGACAGCCTTCCGTTAATGGCGTGAACCGCTCCGAACACCGCAGAGGGGACTATCACCGCAACAACCTTGCCCCACCGCATTTCAAGGGCTTTCATAATCACGCCTCTGAACACGGCTTCTTCTACAGTTCCCACGGCAAGTCCAACCACGAACACCGAGGTTGTTATGCAGTCTGCGATTTGTACGCTGTCCATTTCCTTATTGTCCCAGTGTCCCGCAGTCATGAGAAGTCCGACCACAGCTATGGCTGGCATTATAAATGCTGCAATTGCCCATATAGGCTTGATTTTATAGCGTGTGATGCGGCAGTCCGCAGGGGTCACACCGAGAAGTTTTCCGCAAATAATTTTCAGCATGATAAGCGCAAGCAGCGGGTATAAAATTGCTGAAAGAATGTTACCTGCGGCTTTTGGAAGTCCGAGGGCGATAATCCCGCTGCCTGCAAGCATTGCCAAAAGTTGGGTAACGACCAGTGCCGCTATTGCCGACAATGCTCCCACGACCGCTCGCCATACGGGTATTTTTTCTGTTTTATTCATATTAACACTCCTAAATATTATTTTATAATATTATATAATATATAGTATAGAAGTGCAAGCACTTTTAGGTTGCATTAGCAAAAAAATTACGCAACTTTTGGTTGCGTAATAAAATCAATACTATTTAATTTTTGAAAAGGCCCCTCATTCCGCAACGACGACTCCGTAGCTTTCGCATATCTCGGGCAGCTTCATTGCCACACCCTTGCCAGAGGGGACAAGCTCCCAAACACCGTCCAGACGCTCAAAGCCGCAGGCAAGTATTGTCCTGCAATTTATATTTTTTTCCAGCTTCATTCGCATACGTACCCCGTTTTCGCAGAGCAAGCTTATTTCGCCGTCGATAAGCTTGCTGAACTGCTGCCAGTATTTGTCGCCGTAAATCGAAAACAGCAGGGTCATGTGGTTCACCTCCGCGGGGATATTGCGGAAGTCCACAAACATTGCCCGCTCACCGCTCTCGCTGTCGTTCATGTATCGGACACTGCCACAGTGAGACACCGTGTTGCCGAAAAATATCATGCCGCCGTTATCTCCGACCTTGCCGCTGTCCTTCAGCATGAACAGATACGCATCGATATCGAGCTTCATTCTCATACCCCTGCAAAGCAATTCTATGCGGTAATCCCGTGGTGCAAGCGGTATTCTCCTGCCGCTGAAAATTTCCGTCTCGTCATAGTTCAGCCTTACGCTCTGCTTAGGAGTACGCTCCTCCTCGGTAAGCTCTACCCGCTCGCCGATATGCTCCGGCATTGCCGCAAGATGTACAATATCAAGTTCATCAAGCATTTTTTGGTATGCATAGGGAGCTTCCCTGTCCACCGAGTGCAGCATATAATTCTGTGGGGAGGGTTCGTCTGCGCCGCAAACCTCGCCGCTTATGAAAATTTTTCTGGTCACGCCCGTTACTGTCGAAGTTATAAAAATATTTCCATATATCAATGAGCCGCTGCGGATCTTTTCAACAGTAAGGGTTATGCTGTTATACCCTTTTGAAAGCGTATCCTGTGAAAGCTTTATATCGTAAATGCCACAGTGTATTTCCGCCTCAACGGGAGAATATATTTCCACAGAAAAGGACTCCTGCCTCTCTGCGGGAAGTCTGCCCAAGTCAAGCATTTTGGGTACGCCCCAGTACTGCTCCTCGCCCTGCACACCCAGAACGGAGCCGTTTACTTCAACCTCGGAAAAGGAGGAGTTTTTGCCGTGGCAATAGACCGAGATATGCTGCTTCTCTGGGATATTGTCGGCGGTAAGCTCCACCTTTAAATTGTTTACCGTAACGCCGTCCGCATCTATGACAAGCACAGGTCCCGACGAGTTCCAAAAAAGCGCGCCGCTGCCGTTGACTGTACAGTTTTTCCGTATGAAAAATCTGCCCTCGTATTCTCCGCAGGGGAGGTTCACAACGCCGCCCTTTGGCTCGTCCAAAAGCTTTTGGATATCTATGTCCGACAATATATCACCGCCTTAAGAAGCAAGAATTTAAAAGACAAGAAGCAAAAACAAACCATCGGTTTATTTTTTGAACTGTCCGTACCGCAATTTTATTAGACTGTAAGTTTATAAATCACACTCACAGTTTAAAACGCAAATCCAAATGCTGTAAACAGAGCAGCCGCTGCCGCCGTCAGAATTATTCTGAAAATCAGCCAAGCTTTGTAATCAGCAGCAAATCTGCCCGAGATTATTATGAAGTCCGCGAGACATTTTATGCCGCACCTTTCCGCCGCTGCCGCGCAGACCGACCGCACAGAGGACGCCGCCGAGGAAGCTGCAAAAGCCGTGTCCACCTCGGTCAGGACTTTTATGTCACGGAGGATAGCCCCCGCAAAGCAAATCTTCACGCCCGTATTTCTCGCCGCCTTGACGAGACGCATTTTGTCCCGCTCAACGGCGCACGACACCGCTTTGATGTCCCCGAACTTGTCCGCAAGCTCCATATCGCTCATGCCTTTAAGCTGCTTCGAGGTGAGAATTACTCCGCCGCTCTTTTTTATTCCCGCGTATTTTGCAGTGAAAACGGCGTTCTCGCGGCTGCTGCCCGTGACGAGGACTGTCTTTATACCAGCCTTTGAGAGCCGCTCCACGCACTCGGCGGACTCCTCGTAATAGCTGTCCTGCAGGGCGATAAGCCCGATAAGAGTAAAGCTGCCCTCGGGGAAACGTCCTCCCTTTATTCCTTTATTTGTAAACGCTATTGCTTCCACGTCCTTGCCCGAAAGGGAAATTGCGTCCGCAAGCTTCTGGATAGCCTTTTTGTTGGTGATTTTATGCCGCTTTCCGTCCGCTCCGTGGTAGTCGGTACACCGCTCCAGAAGCTTTTCCGACTCGCCACGAACTATAGTGACAAGACTGCCTCCAAGAGAAACCGTTGCGCCAGTCAA
>CAMWVF010000161.1 GCA_947177545.1 uncultured Clostridia bacterium
TGGCAGGACGCCGTATTTCAGCGTTACGGAAATATCCGAAGCCGTATCCTTTAAAAATATTTCAAGAGTTTCCGCTTCGGTGTCCTCTGCGTAAACTGCGGGAAGTCCCTTAATGTTGTACTTTCCCCTGCTTGTTTTGAAGCCAACATACCGCAGGTCGAGAGCAAAGCTTCCGTCCGAATGGACTACCGATAATGCGTTTATTCTGAAATCGCCAACACCGCCGCATGAGTACTCCAATGGCAAAGTATCGAGAGAGTAGCTGCGAAGATTTTCCGCCTCATAAATATTTCCCGAAAAGCCCACGTCTGGATATTCCTGCAAATATTCCATGCTCATGCATACCTTTTCGCCGTACCACAAATGACGCAGTACGCCGAAGCTGTCCGCCATAAGCTGATATTCGGAATTGTCGGTCTCTATACAAAAAAGCCTTGATTTTTCATTAACGGTTATAGGCATAATTTCACCTCATTGCTTATTGCAATATCTCAAATTTGTATGAAGTTAAATCTGCTTCAAGAGTAATTGTGTGTCCCTTGCAACTTCTGGTTATTATAAGTTTGTCGTCATTGGTTTTAACGTCAATGCTTCCGTCAAGTCCGAAAGCAGGGTGGGAATTTCTAAGCTCCATAAGTTCTTTAAGCTTTTCTACAACTGGTCTGGACTGCTCGTCTTCTATATCCTGGGAGGTATAGCAGTGACGGTTTATGTCCCTTCCGTTTTTGGTTTTTTCCATAAGCTCGATATCGTTTGTTCCCGCAAGCATACCGACATAATAAACCTGCGGAATTCCCGGCGCAAAAAACTGTATCGCCCTTGCAAGAAGATATGCGTCGTCATTATCTCCAAGTGCGGAATAATAGGTGGTGTTTACCTGATAAATGTCAAGATTGTTGTACGCTGCGGAGCTGTATTTCATTTTAAGATTTGCTCCGTTTGAGTACATCTGATCCTTTACCTTTTCTATCTCCTCATCAGGGAGCAGCTCCTTGACGTCCACAATGCCTATGCCGTCATGGGTATCGAGGGTGGTAAACTGCTTCATGGGACATTTTTCAAGCCAGTCTTTAAGATATTTTCCCGTATGATTGTACAGCGCATGAAGCGTTATTACAGGCAGCGCAAAGTCGTATATCCAGAAGCCTTTTTCAGCAATTTTCATAGGTATCGTATAATGCTCGTGAATTTCCGGAAGTATTTCCGCGCCGCCCTCCGCGGTAATTTTCTCAATATCGTAGAGCAGCTCCCATATGTCGGGTTCTATGAAAAAGCAGCCGGTTCCCTGCTTTTTCACCGCATATGCAAAAGCGTCAAGGCGTATCACTGCCGCGCCTCTTCGGCACATTTCCCGAAGTGTGCCGGCAATGAATTTTTTTGTTTTTTCCTTTGTAATGTCAAGGTCTATCTGCTCCTCACAGAATGTACACCATACCTTTTCCGTCGTACCGTCGGCAAATTTCGCTTCAATATACGGCGCACGCGGCTTGCGCTTGTATATAATGTCAGTCTGTTCGTCGGTAGGTTCGCCGTTTTCCCAGAAATCCTTGTATCTTATGAAAAAGTCTTTGTATTCGGAATTATCCTTTTTTTCAAGGAAGTCCTTGAAATATTCCGAGCTTGCGGAGATATGGTTTACCATAAAATCAAACATCAGATAATATTCTTTTCCGAGAGCTTCAATATCATCAAAGGTGCCGAATTTTTCGTCCACAACGTCATACCGCATGGGAGCGAAGCCGCGGTCGGCGGATGAAGGAAAAAATGGAAGTATATGCACTCCGCCGACGGCTTTTTTATAGTGTCTGTCAAGAATTTTATGCAGCTCGGAGATGTTTTTTCCCATACTGTCAGCATAGGTTATAAGCATAATTTTGTTATCAAGCTTCATTGCTGTTCTCCTTTCGGTAATATTTTATCCCTTGACCGCGCCGTTTGCAACGCCGCCGATTATTTGCTTCTGACATAAGATATAGAATATCACGATAGGCAGCAAGGCAAGCAGATATGATGCAAACGCAAGGTTATAATTTGTACCGAACTGTGTCTGGAAATTAAGCTGTGCAAGGGGCAGCGTCGTATTTTCAGTGCCCGACATAATTACCAGCGGAGTCATAACATCGTTCCATGTTCCAAGGGCAGTAAGCACCGCTACCGTAGCGTGCATAGGCTTCATCATGGGGAAGATGATAGTCCAGTATGTCCGCCATGCGGAAGCTCCGTCCATGTCGGCAGCCTCCTCCATTGCAAATGGGACATTTTTCATATATCCGCTGTACAGCATAACGTTCATAGGCATATAAAATACCGTGTAGAGAATAACTACGCCGAGCATATTGTCAATGCCGAGGTTTGCCGTCTGCTTTACAAGCGGCATCATAAGAATTGCAAATGGCACGAACATACCGCTGACAATATAGAAATATATTAGCTTGAAGCCCTTTTTGCGGTTCATATTTCTGCCGATAGCGTACCCTGTCATTGAATGAATTATAAGGGAAAGAATGATTGTTGCGCCCGTAATAACAACGCTGTTTCCAAGAGAGTGCCAAAAGTCGGTAACACGCATTGCCTCCGCAAAATTGCCGAAGCCAAAGCTTTTGGGAAGAGCGAGGGCGCCGGAAATATCGTTTGTCATTTCTGACGGAGATTTGAATGCGATAACTATAGTCATATAAAGCGGGAACAAAATAGTAACGCAGCCGAGGATAAGCAGAACAGTAAGAAATATGCTCGATCTGCCGTCCTTGTCGTCCTTTATTTCATCTGCTGATTTTATATTTACCTTAACAGGTTCGGGGACAAAATATTTCTTTTTCTCACTCATAACTGCTCCTCCTTTTTATTGGTAATAACCATTTGGATAATGGAGATAGTAACGATTACAACAAAGAACACTACCGCATTTGCGCTCTGGAAGCCGAATTGTCCTCCGTCCATACCGTTTCTGTAGATAAGGTATGAGATAGATTCGGTGCTTTGAGCAGGTCCGCCCTTTGTGAGAGCCATTATCTGGTCGAATACCATAAGCATATTTTTTGTGCTTAAAACAAGGTTTGTGGATACAAACGGCATAAGCATTGGGAGAGTAAGATTTTTGAATTCCTGCCAGCGGGTCGCTCCATCGATCATTCCCGCTTCATGAATTTCTGCGGGAATTGTCTGCAAGCCCGAAATGTAGATTATCGTATTCATTGCAACAGCCTGCCATACGCCTACGATAAGAACGCCTATCCATGCGTATTTTTCACTTGCAAGGATACTGTTTTTCAGGAAGCCTATGTTGAGGGCTTCGCCTGCTGCGGGAACTATGTAGGTGAAAATAAAGCTGAAAATATAGCCTATAATAAGTCCGCCTAAAATGTTAGGCAGGAAGTACACGCCGCGGAGCAGGCTCTTGCACTTTATCTTACTGTTAAGTCCAAGCGCAAGCATAAGGCTTAAAAGGTTGACGAGTATCGTTCCCGCAATGGCGTACTTGAAAGTGAAAAGATACGAATTTCCCACTCTTGCATCGGTGAAAAGGTCGATGTAGTTGCGAAGTCCCACAAAGTCGTAGCTTCCGTAGCCGCGGTAGTTGGTGAAGCTGTACGCCGCACCTGTTATCAGCGGGATAGTATTGAACATTACAAAAAGGATCAGCGCAGGTATTACCATAACAATATAGGTTTTCTGCCTGTCGGACATTTTCTTTTTATTCATTGCTTCCTGCCTCCTCGTGCTTCTTTATTTTTGCAATTAGGTCTCTGTTATACCGCACCCATTCCGTATCAAACCTGTCAAGGAAGATATCCGCGGAATTTTCGCTTTCGTCCATAAGATAGGTCTGAATAAGAGCGTCAACGCTCATTTCACTGGGATAGTGGTGGTCGTGGAAATCGGACATTCTTCCGTCGTTTATGTAATCAGACATACCGTCTAGCATTGAGGGTATCGCAAAATTCCCCTCTTTGCAGGGTATACCGCCCTGGTCGTCAAGGTATATCTGCACGGTTTCGTCCTCGTATAAAAATCTCAGCACTTCGTAAGCAGCTTCTTTGTTTTTGGATTCCTTCATCACGCAGAATTGCAGATCCACACCTGAATTGAGCACGTTGTCTGCTTCGTTTTCATTTGCGGGGAAAGTAAAGGAGTCAATGTTCATATCGGGATTTGTGGATAATATTTGCGGCACCGCGTAGCTTCCTATAGGGTACATTGCCGACTCGCCTCTTGCAAAGGCTGTGCAGGCGTCGTTGTAGCTGTACGCATAAGGATTGGGTTCGGCGTAATTCAGCAGAACCTTTATTTTATCCGCAACCTCGCCGTACTCTGCTTTAAACGTTGTTTTTCCGGCATTGACGCTGCTGCATACGTCCGATGGCGCAAGTCCCACGGCAAGAGCATTCCAAGGCGCAAGACAGGTCCATGTGTCCTTGTAGCCAAAGTACAGCGGAGTCGTTCCGCTCGCTTTTATTTC
>CAMWVF010000162.1 GCA_947177545.1 uncultured Clostridia bacterium
TGCTTTAGGTCAATAGTATTAAAAATGTCAAACGGAGCAAAAAAAGCTGAATGGGTATAGCCAAAATTAAAAAAATTGTGTATAATAGTTAGCGGTGGCTATCTAAAATGAGGAGGCGTTTTGCAGTGCAGGAAACAGAAAATGCGTTCAGCAACGCAATGTATAAAATTTCGTCGCTAAACAAATGCGTATCGCATATAAAGATAAAAAATACTAACAGTAGTATTTTCCTTTGCAGACCATGGGAAAATATTTTCCTGTGGGCAAATTTGGTCTCTGACAAACATCTGCCTAATGACGGCAGCAAGATAACAGGTCATTTTGCATCTTTGAATTATTGCATAAGCGGCCGCTGCGAGGTTCGTCTGCCTGACGATACTTACATTTACATGGTACCGGGAATGCTTTGCATTGACGACCATAAATCACAATACGGCTATAACTATCCGAGCGGAGGTTACACGGGACTGGAAATTGTTTTCAATCTGGACGGTATTTCTGAACGTCCGATTGCAGAACTTTCAGCTTACGGAGATTTTGCCCGCTGGATAAAAGATATGCTTGAAAGTCACAATGGAAGCTATCTTGCCAAAGTGGACAATAAATGCGACAAGCTTATGAATCTGATGTATTTCCATCTGACAGGAGCAGATTGGGAAATGGAGGATTATAAAATGCATTTGCTTCTGCTGCTGTACATGATCTCAAATGGCGGAACAGTATCTATGACAAATCATTTTTATGTCACAAGGGGACAGAAATATATTGTAGATGAGGTTGAGAAAATGGTCACAAAAGATCTGAGCCTGCACTATACCATTACAGATATGGCGGATAAATACGGAATAAGTCCTTCTGCTCTGAAAAAATATTTCGAGGCGGTTTACGGACTTCCTATATCATTTTACATTAAAGAAAAACGTATAATACTTGCTAAACAGCGTCTGACGGAAACAAAGGATAGCATAGGTGCTATAGCTGCTGACTGCGGATATGCAAACCAAGGGAAATTTGGTTCGGCGTTTAAGGGAGTTACCGGACTTTCTCCGTTGGAATACCGCAGATTGAATTATATTGAAAAGAAAGGCGGAGAAAACAATGAAAAAGCTTAATGAAGTAAAATCTGGAAAAAGCGGAACAATTCTTTCAGTAGACGGAAGGGTGGATTTTCAGCGAAGGATCACCGCTGTGGGAGTTACCCCCGGAAGTCGTTTTTCCGTAGTTCGCAATGAAGCAAAATATCCTGTGCTGCTGAAAATACGCAGCACACTTCTTGCGGTGGACAGGAGCGACTGTGCGGAAATTGCTGTGGAGGTGACGGAAAATGACTGAAACAATGACTATAGCGCTTTTGGGACAGCCCAATTCGGGCAAATCCACATTTTACAATGCTCTGACAGGTTCTCATCAGCACGTTGGAAACTGGCCCGGAAAAACCGTAGAGAAAAACACGGGTATCTTTAAATGTAAGGACAATACATACACAGTAACAGACTTGCCGGGAACGTACAGTCTTGCGGCAAATTCTGAGGAAGAAATCGTTACGAGGGAATATATTGCGGGAGGAGAGGCAGACCTTGTATGTATTCTTGCGGATGCCTCACAGCTTGAACGGAGTCTTTTTATGCTTGAGGATTTTGCGGGAATTCGTGTTCCTGCAGTATTGCTGCTTAATATGCTGGACGTTGCCGAAAGCAGTGGGAAGATCATTGACGTCCCCGCAATTGAAAAAAGTCTTGGAATACCTGTACTTCCGTTTGTTGCAGCAGACAAAAAATATTACGGTGCATTTTATAAGCTTCTGGAACGCAGGGACATGAAGAATTGGATACTTGATTCAAACTCGCTTTCGGAGATGTACAAATCGGAATTTGGTGAAATATATGACAATGTATTAAATACGCTGCCAAGAGACGGGATAGCCGTATACGAAAACTCATGGATATTTGCAAAGCTTGCGGAAAACGATATGGCTGCGGAAGCTATGACAGAAACTGCTGTGGGCAGGGAAAGGTTTGCGTCAATAAAAAAGGATATTGAAAAAATAAACAACGGCGCGTCCCACACGGGAAACTGCAAATTCAAATGGATAGACGAATTTATTTCTGACTGCGTAAGCAACGTAAACAGTAAAGGAAGTACTGATGAACTGGGGAAATTTGATCGTCTTGCCGTATCCAAAAGGGGCGGTAAATGGCTTGCCGCAGGCATTATCCTTTTAGGGCTTATGGTATCCATGGTGTTTGCCGCACCGCTCATGTATCTGGGAAGCATACTGCCGCTGCTCGCCGACCCTGTTTCAAAATGGCTGCTTGATATCGGAACTGCACCTATGCTGGTATCGCTTTTGTGCGACGGCATCTGGACGGCTTTCTCCTTTACGGTCATGATGTGTAGTTTTGTATTCGGAACAACCTTTGTATTTGGATTTCTGGAAGAGATCGGATATATGGCGAGGATATCCTATGTGTTTGACGGGACAATGCGCCGTCTTGGACTACACGGAAAAGCAGTCATGCCATTTCTTGTAAGCTTCGGCTGTAACATTGCCGGTGCCACAGGTGCGCGTGTGCTTGACACATGGGGACAACGGATGGCGGCAATATCCATGTCGTGGGTAGTCCCATGCGGCTCAACATGGGGAGTTGTGGGGCTTGTCGCTTCGGTATTTTTTGGTCCATGGGCGGCAGTTGTTGTATTTTTGCTTTTTGCTGTATCGGTGCTTCATTTGCAGCTTACAGCGAAAATTTTTGGGAAACGGTTTCTTTCCGAATCGGACAGGACGGGGCTTATTATGGAGCTTCCTCCATATCATAAAGCACGGTGGGGCAGTCTTATCGTCAGCTCCCTTGGCAAGATGGTTTCGGCATTTAAAAGGGCTATCCATATCGTGACCATTGTGCTTGTTATTATGTGGGTGCTTTCTTATACATCGGACGGCAATCTTTCGGGAAGCATTCTGTATCGTATCGGAAGCGTGATTGAACCTGTAACTATGTGGTTTGGGCTGCGTTGGCAGACATTCATTGCGTGGCTCGCCTCTATGATGGGGAAAGAAGGAGCTCTTGGCATTATCGCCGCTGTGTTCAATGATTCAAATGTCCTGCATTCGGTTGCTATGCAGAAGGTGGTGACCGTCGATTCCGTATCCATAGGCGAAAGTCTTTCGGCTGCTCTTACAAAGCCCGAAGCGCTGGCGTTTATATTTGCGTTTTATTTTAATATGCCCTGCCTTATGACAATGAGTGCAACTGCCCATGAAACGCATTCTCTTAAATGGACGCTGCTGGTAGCAGGATACTATATTATTGTTTCGATTATATTGGCGGCGGTTGCTTATCATATCGGCTGCTTGATTTTTTGAATGTACATAGAATAAACGTCCCCAAAGCCTATATGATAATGAAAATATTCTTTATCATTACCTGCTTGAAATAGGGACGTTGATTCTATTTGAGTGCTGCATAACATTGACGATTTTACGAAAGTTATACTTGACAAACCGATTTGAAATGTGATAAAATATACATATAAGTTAGCAAGGTATAACCGTTCTAAAGGAGGATATATGGCAAAACTAAGACAATCGGGAGAAGATTATCTCGAGACAATATTGATTTTAAGTAAAAAAGGTGAAGTGCGTTCCATTGATATTGCAAATGAAATGAACGTATCGAAGCCAAGCGTTTGCCGTGCAGTGGGAATCTTGAAAAACGGCGGATTTATTGAAGTTGATAAAAACGGGTATATAACCTTTACCGATGAGGGTAAAGAAACTGCGGAAAGAATTTATGAGCGGCATACTGTCCTTACAGATTGGCTTGTTGGGATCGGCGTTGATGAAGATACTGCGGCAAAAGACGCTTGTCAGCTTGAACATAGCTTCAGTTCGGAGTCTTTTGAAAAACTCAAAAGTCATATAAGAACATTCCACAACAAACCCGCTGCAACGCAAAAATAATATTATTAGCAAATTTATTTATCTGTTTACAATTTACGAAAAGAAAAATGGTAAAAGTGCCGAATTTATTCAAAAGTATTGACAAATTAGTAAGCATATGCTAAAATAAAATATAGCATAACACCGTTATGCTATGAGGTGATAAATTGAGCGAGGACAGAGAGACCAAGGAACGTCTGCTTGAAAGCGCGAAAAAAGAGTTTGCCGAAAAGGGTTATATGAAAGCTTCCCTGCGGAAAATATGCGCGGGGGCGGGAGTTACAACGGGCGCGCTGTATTTCTTTTTCAAGGACAAGGAGGACTTGTTTACCGCAATTGTGGGGCAGCCATTTGACGGGTTAAAGGAAATTATTATACGGCATTTTGCCGCTAAGAGAGACATTCTTACATCGTCCGATATATCCGAAATGAAAGGACATATTGACGGCGGACATGACGAAATAGCGGCGACGTTGATACATCATCTCTATTCAAACTATGACGCGTTTAC
>CAMWVF010000163.1 GCA_947177545.1 uncultured Clostridia bacterium
TTATACACCTCTCATATTCGGGTCCCAGATAAACTTGTGCATCTGAAGCTGCAAATTCACCCCGTTCAGCTTATTTTCAAGCATAAAATCCACAATTTCCGCAGGCTCTATCTCTCCGAAAACAGGACTGATATAAACCGCGCATTTCTCCGCCAAGCCGTACTTCCGAATAATTTCAAGAGCGCATTCCAAATCGGCGCGGCTTCCGGAAACAAATTTCACCGTATCATTTTTTTGCAGGTATTTGTAATTTTCCGTAAGCATATGGCTTTCCATTCCGCTTGACGGCAGCTTGTAGTCCAAAGTAAAAATGGGACGGAATTTATCGTTTTGATATATGGAAATATCCGCAGAGCCGTTTGTCTCAATCTCAACAGAAAGAGAATTCTCCCCAAGCAGATTGATAAGTTCACGGACATTTTCCTGCAAAAGCGGCTCGCCACCTGTGAGGGTAACGTTTTTTATCCCGCTGTCAAGAATATAATCCAGAATATCCTTTGCGGTAAGCTTTTCGCAGGGACAGTCTTTGCAATTCGCCCACTTAGTGTCGCAGTAGGAGCAGTTCAGATTACACCCCTTAAAGCGTATGAAAACCGCCGTCTGACCTGCGCGCCTGCCCTCGCCGTTTATGCTTGTGAATTTTTCCGCAACGTTGTATGTATACATAAAAATTCTCCTTAGTTCATGAAAGTTGCACTATTGTTGGGAGTCTCATATACAGTTACGCTGCTGACCATGTACCCCAATTCTGAAAGACGGTTATAAAAATACTCCGCAAAATTTTCCGCCGTGGGACGGAAATCCACCTCGATAAGGCGGAAGTTTTCTTCATTTAACGCAGCAACTGTTGCGCTTTTTAAAGTACCCTTTTCATAAATAAAAGCGTGGTCGAATTCGTCCGCAAGATTTTTAAGGTCTTGCTTTATATATCCGAAATCAGTTACCATACCGCGGAACTGTCCTTCTGCCAAAAGCTCTGTATCGGATATTTCCGCAGAGATCACCCACCTGTGTCCGTGAATGTTTGCGCACTTTCCCTTGTAACCGCTTAAAAAATGTGCGCTGTCGAAAGAGGCTTCCGCCTTTAATATGTACATAAAAACTCCTCCAAAAATAAAAGGGCGCAGCCGAAACTGCACCCGAATGTTCGAGCGTAGTCCCGGTTTTGATTTGGAAAACCTCGGCTTTATAATACCTTGGTTTTTTCCGCGCAGGAAGGTACAAATGAACTGCGCCTTAAAATTTTATTGACCGCTTTTCAGTATACCACTTATTGTGGCGGTTGTCAATCGTTTTGAGACATAAATAAAACGTCCGCAGCTTTAACAGTTAACGATACAGCAGTATTATTTACCCATGGGAACACTTCACTTTTATTGACATAGTGCGCCTGAAAGGGTAAAGGCTCCGCCTTTATTTTAGTTTTTTTGGTGTAAACTATTGACATAACGCCATAATAATGGTATAATAAAATGATAATTTCTGCCGATATATCGGCATAACAGGAGGTAAAATCGTGAGAAAGGTCAAAAAGCCTGTCTTTTTTATCGTTTTTGCGCTGATAATTATTTTTGCGGCATCGGTAATTTTCGGCGTTACAACTTATTACGGCGATATCAGGACAGTTTACGTCAAGGGCGCGCAGAATATCCGCTTCGGTATCGACATCAAGGGCGGCGTTGACGTTACATTTACTCCCCCCGAGGGCATTGACGCCGAGAACGAGCAGCTTGACGCAGCAAAAGAGGTTATCGTTCAGCGTATGATAAAGCTTGGTATTACGGACTACGAAAGCTTTATCGACTACAACAACGACCGTATAATCGTCCGTTTCCCGTGGAAAGAGGGCGAGGCTAACTTCGACCCCGAGGCTGCCGTTAAGGAGCTGGGCGAAACTGCCGAGCTGACATTCCGCGAGGGCTATGAGGTTGACGATCTGGGTGCGCCCACGGGCATTACTGCGGAAAACGTCATTCTCGTCGGCTCCGATGTGCAGGAAGCCTATGCGGCATACACACAGGACGGCAACAACAACCTTGAGTGGCTGGTAAGTCTTAATCTTACAGACGCGGGCGCAAAAAAATTCGCGGAAGCCACCGAAAGACTTTATGCCGAGAACGGCGTTATCTCCATTTGGATGGACGACACCTGCTTCTCTTATCCGAGAGTTTCCGCGGTCATTACAGACGGCAAGGCTACCATTTCGGGAAATTTCGATGCGGACAGCGCAAAGTCCCTTGCGGACAAGATAAATTCTGGTGCGCTGCCCTTTAAGCTCGTTACGGCAAGCTTTTCAACCATTTCCCCAAGCCTCGGTACGGGTGCGCTTGAAGCTATGGTTATTGCCGGACTTATCGCATTCGCATTTATCGCGGTATTTATGATAGCATTGTACCGTCTCCCCGGAGCGGTTGCGGTAGTATCTCTTATCGGACAGGTTGCAGGTACGCTTGCGTTCATTTCGGGCTACTTCGGATTTATGAACGGCTCTATACTGACTATCCCCGGTATCGCGGGTATTATCCTTGCGGTGGGTATGGGCGTTGACGCAAACATCATCACCTCGGAGCGTATCAAGGAGGAGCTTGCAAACGGCAAGACCCTTGACGGTTCTATCGAGTCGGGCTTCAGGAGAGCATTTTCCGCAATTTTGGACGGCAACGTTACCATGATTTTGGTCGCTATAATCCTTATGGGTGCGTTCGGTACCCCCGACAGTATTTTCTCAAAGCTTCTTCACTTTGTGTTCTTTATGTTCGGACCGTCCACAGCGGGTACTATTTACTCATTCGGCTTCACGCTGCTGACAGGCGTTGCGCTGAACCTTTTCTTCGGAGTATTCTGTTCAAGGCTCATGCTTGCTTCGCTGTCCAAATTCAAGGCTATGAGAAATCCCAAGCTTTACGGAGGAGGCGCTGCAAATGAATAAGTTTTCAATTGATTTCGTGGGCAGAAAAAAAACGTTCTTTATAATATCGGCAGTAGCCATTGCGGTGTCGATCTTGTCCAGCTTTATTTTCGGCGCAAACCTTGACATTCAGTTCAAGGGCGGTACTATCCTGACCTACGTTTACGACGGCGAGCTTGACCAGTCTGCGTTTGAAAACGACGCAACAGCCGCTCTGGACGGAATAGGCGTTACCTCAACCGTGGGTGAAGATTTCTCCACAGGCAGGAACAATATCCAGCTTTCACTTATCTCAAACAGCGGACTGACCTCCGACAAGCAGTTTGAGCTTACAACGACGCTTACGGAAAAATACGCCGCAAACAATATCGAGCTTATCGAATCCTCGGACGTTTCACCCTCCTCGGGTAAGGAATTCTTCCTTAAATGTCTTGTTGCGGTACTGCTTTCCTTTATTGTGCTTGTAATTTATATTGCCATACGCTTTAAGAATATCGGCGGCTGGCTTGCAGGCGTGTGCGCTATCGCGGCTTTGCTCCATGACTGTATTATAGTGTACGGCACATTCATTATCTGCCATATGTCAATCAACGCAAACTTTATGGCGGTTGTACTGACGATATTGGGTTACTCCATTAACAACACTATCGTAATTTATGACCGTATCCGTGAGAATGAGACCCTGTACAGAAAGTCCAAAACAAGGAACGAGATCGTTAATATGAGCATAAACCAGTCTCTGACCCGTTCGATAAACACGTCCATTACTACGATCGTTGCAATGTTGGCGGTAACTATCGTTGCGGCGGTCTACGGCGTAACTTCAATTATTTCGTTCTCCCTGCCTATGATGATAGGCATGATAGCGGGTGCGTACTCTTCGGTATGCTTTACCTGTCCTCTGTGGATCACTTTGGAGGATAAGTTCCGCAAAGGCGGTTCAAAAACTAAAAAGGCTAAAGCGTAATTTTATGATATTAATTTATACAACGGCAGGCATAAATGCCTGCCGTCTACATAATTGCATGGAGGTAACATTATGTCAAGACTAACTGTTGACCAAAAAACAATCAAAGACTTGTTTCAAGATAAAAACGCAGACTTTTTAATTCCAGATTACCAACGTCCTTATGCTTGGGAAGAAAAAGAATGCCGAACACTTTGGGACGACATTTTTACCTTTGCAATTCCCGATGAGGGTAGGACAGAATTTGACAGGAACAGCGAATACTTTTTGGGACCTATTGTTACTTTTGAAAACGAAAAGAAAATGGAAGTAATTGACGGTCAACAAAGACTGACTACCTTAATGTTGCTTTTGCGCGCTTTTTACGAGGGTTTTGGCAACATGCAGGATAAAAATGCCATTTCAACAAAGCAGAATATTGAAAAATGCCTTTGGAAAACAAACGAAATGGGTGAGCCTGATAAGGATATGCTGAAGATTAATACTGAGGTTGCAAGCGATAATGAAAAATATGAATTTCTTGAAATTCTCCGCACAGGAGTTGCAGCACCGGAGAAAAAAAGCCGTTACGCAG
>CAMWVF010000164.1 GCA_947177545.1 uncultured Clostridia bacterium
GCCTATCTTAACATCAGGAATTTTTTCTCTTAAAACCCTGACAGCCTTACCGTGGGATTTGAGAACGTTGTGTCCGATATGAAGCAGTTCCTCCTTGCCGAGAACAAGTCCCGGAGCGTGAACTCCTTCAAAATATCCGCAGCCCACAAATACCTCGGGTTCGTTAAATGTAATGACGTTTTTTACTCTGCCGCTGAAAAGGTCAGCGCATACGGAGGCATATTCAGCAAACCAATCGGAAATTTTATCATTGAGCCAGCCGCCCTGCAAATGCAGAGCGTATGGCAGATCCCAATGATAAAGCGTAACATACGGTTCAATTCCGTATTTAAGAAGCTCGTCGATAAGCTCGCTGTAAAACTTTATTCCCGCCTGATTTATCTTTCCCGTGCCGTCGGGAATAATTCTGCTCCATGAAATCGAGAAGCGATATGCTTTTAATCCAAGCTCCGACATGAGCTTTACATCGTCCTTGAACTTATGATAGTGGTCACAAGCAATATCGCCGTTGGAATTATCGCTTATTTTTCCGTCTGTATGGGTGAAAACGTCCCATATGCTTTTGCCTTTGCCGTCTGCGGAGGCAGCTCCCTCAATTTGATATGCCGCGGTAGCCGCACCCCATACAAAATTATCTGCAAAACCCATTGATAATCACCTCACATTTTATTATACAACAAGGTTCATTTAAAATCAAGACATGGATTTAAGCTTTTCATTCATTTCGTCAACATAAGCCTGAACAGCGTCGTTGCGTTCGTCTCTTGTCTGATACCAGTCGGTGCCGTTGTAGCTCGCGTCCTTTATCGGATTGTGCAGCAGCTCATAAACATCGGCATTTACCGCCGCATAGAAATCAACTACAGGGTGAGCATTAGTAAGGTCGTTGACGTAATGCAGCATTTCAATCATTTCGTCTGTCCAGCCATAGTCGTTGCGTACCTTCTTGTCGCTTACTTCCTTTACGCTCTCGTCGGTATTTGCGGTAAGCTTACACTTGATAAAAGCCGCAACCGCTTCGGGATTGGGCGCGCCCTTGCACATTGCGTATGCGTCCAATCCGCCCGCCGCGCTTAGATACCATTCGTCTGCGTTTTCATCTCTCGGCATAGGCACGAACATTATCTCGCCGGGGTCGCCGAATGCGGATATATTTGGTTCATAAAGCTGCCATGAGCCTACGGGATAGAATAACGTTGTTCCCTCGCCGATTTTTTCGGGGTGTTCTTTCCAGTTGTATTCCGCGCGGGGGAAGTTTACTTCTGCATTGTGCATTTCGCGGAAAAGCTCCTGCACTCTTGCAAGATTCGGATCCATAACGTTGTTCACAATTTCGCCGTTTTCCATGCCGATAACGGGTACGCCCGTACTAAGCATCATAGCAAGCTCGTACCACCAACCGTCTATAGCGTATTTGCCCTGCGTGGTGTCGGTAAAATCATAACACATCTGCTTGAATGCGCTCCATGTCCATTCGTTGTTATAGGCAAGCTCCGCAGGGTCGTCAAAACCGTTTTCATCTATGGTGTTTTTATTGTACAGTATAATAGTTCCTGCGTCTGCTGCTACACAAGCTATGTAGTGCTTTCCGCCAATGGTGTGCATATCGTTTATTCTTTTTGCGCCCTCGGGGAATAATTCCGAGTCAAAATCTATGTATTCGTCCATAGGCTGGAACATTCCCGCCGAAGCCTTTCCGGGGAATGTATCAAGGTCTGCCGCAGGGAACATATCCGGAGAATTTCCTCCCAGAACAAGAGTGGCAAGATCGTCATACTTGGTTGAATCGGTGGTAGGGATATACTCTATTTCACCGCCGTATTTTGTTTTGAAAAGCTGGAGGAACACATCCACCGTTTCGCCCTCTTCTGGCTCAAGAGACCAAAAGGAAAGCCACCTTAACTTACCGTTCTCAAGCTTTTCAGCATCTACCTCCACCTGCTCAACTACCTCGGCATCTTCTGCCGCCATTGTTGCCGTAGTAGTTTCCTTAGGTGCGGAGTAAGCAGTGTCCGAAGACCGGACATCGTCATTTGAGCCGCAGCTGGTCAGCATTGCCGCCGTCATTGCAGCCGCTGTTATTATAGATAATTTTTTTGTTGTTTCTTTTTTCATAACGATCACCTCATAAAAATAATATTTTAAAGTTTTTGCTTCGGTTCAAACCTTATGCTTTAATGATAACGTTACTGACAAAGTTTTTCAATGACTTATTCTACGAAAACACCGACTTATTCTGCTATTTGCAAAAGCAAACAGAATAAGTTAGTGTTTTGACCGAATATGTCAGTATACAGCTGATATTACGTTTCAGCACACACTTACATACCGTGCTAAAAACAGGATAAGTCGGTATTTTAGCTGGATATGTCATTGAAAAAAGCAAAAGAATACAGTATACTTTTATGCAATAGCTTTTACGGAGGTAATATTATGAACGCAAAAATTATAATCAGTAAAAATAAGATGATAAGCAAAATTGATGACAGACTATACGGCTCTTTTATCGAACATCTCGGCAGGGCGGTTTACGGCGGTATATACGAACCCGTCCATAAAACGGCTGACGATATGGGTTTTCGCGGCGACGTTATGGATATGGTGAAAAAGCTGAACGTCCCCATTGTTCGGTATCCGGGAGGAAATTTCGTTTCGGGCTACAACTGGGAGGACGGCACGGGGGATAAAGCAAAGCGTCCGAAAAAAATGGAGCTTGCATGGCAGTCTGTGGAAACAAACGAGGTCGGTATCGACGAATTTCAGGAATGGGCAAAGCGTGCGGGAAGCGAAATTCTTATGGCGGTAAATCTTGGTACAAGGGGCGCGGACGACGCCCGAAATCTTGTTGAATACTGCAACAGCGAAACAGATACATACTATGCCGAAATGCGGCGGAAAAACGGTTTTGAAAAGCCGTTCGGAATAAAAACATGGTGCCTCGGAAACGAAATGGACGGCGAATGGCAGATATGTCACAAAACGCCCTATGAATACGGTCGAATTGCCTGCGAGACCGCCAAGCTTATGAAATGGACAGACCCTTCCATAGAGCTTGTCGCCTGCGGCAGCGCGCATATGTATATGCCCACATTCGGAGCGTGGGAGCGAACCGTTTTAAGGGAATGCTACGACCATGTTGATTATATTTCCCTGCACAATTACTACGGCAACCCGAACAACGATACGGCGGCTTATCTTGCTTCGGCAATTGATATGGATAGCTTTATAAAGCAGGTCGCCGCAATTTGCGATGAAATAAAGGCGGAGAAAAATTCCGACAAAACAGTAAATCTTTCCTTTGACGAATGGAATATCTGGTTTCACAGCAATGAGCAGGATAAGCAAATTAAAAAGTGGCAGGTCGCTCCGCCGCTTCTTGAGGATATTTACAATCTTGAGGACGCTGTTGTGCTGGGAAATCTGCTTATTACTCTTATCAACAACAGCGGCAGAGTAAAAATTGCCTGCCTTGCACAGCTTGTGAATGTCATTGCTCCGATCATGACAGAAACAGGCGGCAGAATATGGGCGCAGACGATTTTCTATCCTTTTATGTACACCTCTCGGCACGGCAGGGGAACGGCTCTTGAAGCGGTCTGCGAATGCAGCACTTACGCTGCGGGAGATAAGGAAAATATTCCGTATATTGATTCTGCGGCAGTTATTTCGGAGGACGGAAAGGAGCTTGCGGTGTTTGTTGTAAACCGTTCTCTTGACGAAAGCTGTTCCGTTGAGTTAAGCCTTTCGGGGTATGAAAATTATCGTCCCGTTAAGCATATTGCTGTTGAGGGCAGCGACCTTAAAGCCATTAATACTGCTGACGAGCCGAACAATGTTGTTCCTGCGGAAAAATCTGTATCGGAGGGAATTGTTCTTTCTCCCCATTCATGGAATATGATTATTTTTAAGGAGTCATAACAATGAAAAGCTTTGAGGGTTACAAGCGCGGAATAAATCTCGGCGGCTGGCTTTCGCAGTGTGCGGAATATTCCGAAAATCATTACAAAAATTTTATTAAGGAAAATGATATTGAAAAAATTGCAGGCTGGGGACTTGACCATGTCCGCCTGCCCATTGACTACAACGTCATTGAGGACGAGGATGGCACTCCCTTGGAAAGCGGCTGTAAGCACATTGACGGTTGTATCGAATGGTGCGGAAAACACGGTCTTAACATAATTATCGACCTGCATAAAACAAAAGGATATTCCTTTGACGAGGCGGATAAAAATTCCCTTTTCGGAAACGATGAGCTTCAAAAGCGTTTTATTTTGGTATGGAAAAGATTTGCGGAACGTTACGGAAAATGCAAAAACGTTTCCTTTGAACTGCTTAATGAAATTACGGCGGCGGACAGCGGACAATGGAGCAGGCTTGCTTCCGAAGCGATAGGGGAAATATGCTTCCGATATAAAAATAATTATCGGCGGTACGCAATGGAACAGCG
>CAMWVF010000165.1 GCA_947177545.1 uncultured Clostridia bacterium
CGGCCCGCCGACTTTCTTTTTCTCAAGCAGAAGACGTCATAAGACATTATCCTTAGTATAGTGGGCTCGGAGACGTCTATAAGATACAGGTGTCAAGATAAACCAAGTCCCCCGTAAAAAGATAGCCGCGATTTTTTTCCCAAAAGCACATATGCCCCGGAGAGTGTCCCGGAGTGTGGAGGACTTTTATAACACGTCCCCCGATATCAATTTCGTCGCCGTCCGAAAGCACCTTGGACGGTTTCCCTTGAAACATTTCGTAGGTGTCCACCTCGTAGTTTTCGGGCAAATCACAGCGGTCACAGACCATTTCCTTGATGGTTTCGGAGGACAGCGGGAACTTGCCGTCCAGCCAGTCAAGCTCCTCGCTGTGGGCGTAAAAGTCGGGGTAATATTTGTGCCCTCCGATGTGATCCCAATGGATATGTGTCGCAACGGCGGTTATGTGCTTGTCGGTGAGTCTTGAAATTTCCTCGGAAATATCACAAATACCCAGCCCCGTGTCTATCAGCAGGCATTTTTCTGTGCCGATAAGCAGATAACAATGGGTCTCCTCCCAGTGGCGGTATTCGCTGATAATATATGTATCGCTGTCGATTTTTTCCGTTGTGAACCAGTTCATAAAAGACCTTCTTTCTTATATATTTTAAGGATTGCTATAGTATAGGGCGGAAATTCTCCGCCCCGTGGTATCAGCTTTTCAGTAAAAATTTAACTGACTTCATTGCAAAGCAAAAACCCTGCTTGAAAGCGTCGTGAAAGGTACAGTAGACCAGATCGTCGCAGTCCCGCTTGATTTTTTCCGCAGCCTTTTCGCCGTCCGTGTTTTCCTTAACGGTTTTCAAAAAATCATTCATAGCGTCTACGGTTGCCATGCTTTCATAGCGTGAAAATTCGCTGCACCGAAGCAGCTCGTCAAGACTGAATTCATTATTATCCATAAAAAATTTCCTTTCGTATCTTGACAAAAAAGGCTTTCCGATGTATAATAAATTTCGGAATAGACTTTTCTGTCTGTTGCGGATAACGTAAGCTGTGCTTTTGGTCGAGGGCAGTTTACGTTATTTCTTTTTCAATTTAGCATAAACCTCTCTTATGCCTTGACGGATAATTTCCGCCTTGGTCAGTCCCGTTTCCTTTACACAAAACTCAAGAAGCCGTATATCTTCGTCGGACATACGTATACGCGTTTCGTGTGTTTTGGGATCTGTAGTAGGTCTGCCTGTTCGTGGAGACGTTTAAATCACCTCTTTTGTGTCACCATAATTATAATAACATACGGTGATATAGAAGTCAATGTGTCAAAATGCTAAAAAATCATATGTCTTTTTGTGCAATACATCATTCCTTTCGTGTCTTGACAAAAAAGGCTTTCCGATGTATAATAAATTTCGGAATGGACTTCTTGTCTGTTTGCGGATAACGCAAATCGTGCTGTGGTAGGTTATGGTTTGCGTTATTTTTTTATTTCAGACCTTAATTTGCAAATTCCTCTGCGAACCGCTTCTGCTTTTTCAATGTTTTCCTGCTCGCAGTACTCTTTCAAAGTATTTGAGCTTTCGCTGTCAAGTCTTACTGTTATACGTTCGCTTTTGGAATTGTCGCTTTTGGGTCTGCCTGTTCTGGGAGACATTTTCTCACCTCACTTTTTGTCTGCCATTAATTATATTATAATTTATGTCTGCCAATAAGTCGATATGTAATTATGCACAAAATCCAAGCAAAATAATTATTGGTCTTGACAAGAAAGGCTTTCCGATGTATAATAGATTTCAGAATAGACTTTCTTGTCCGTTTATTTATAACGAAGCTGTGCCTTTGGTTGGGAATAGCTTGCGTTATTTCTTTTTCTCCAAATCCGAATGCAGTACCTTAATTCCACGCCGTATAGTCTGTACCCTTGTTTCGGAATTTTTTTCGGCAACTTCGTCAAGCTGCTTTAATGTTTCATCGTCAAGGCGTACGGCTAACTGCGTTGTTTTAGGATTTTCGGATTTAGGTCTGCCTGTTCGTGGCGACACTTTATCACCTCACTTTTTGAATACCACCAAATATATTATACATTTTGGTATTCAAAAATTCAATACTTAAATTATACAAATTTCAATAATTTTTTTGTGCAATACGTCATTCCTTTCGTGTCTTGACAAGAAAGACTTTCCGATGTATAATAGATTTCGGAATGGACTTCTTGTCTGTTTGCGGTAAGCACCCGAGTTTCTTTGTGTGAGGTCGGGTGCTTTTATTTTTTTGCCAAAAATTCAAGAACTATCATTCGTACCAATCCGCTTACCGTTGTTCCTTTTTCGGCGGCAAGCTTTTTTAATTCGCTTAAAACCTCAGGCGAAAAAAAGACGTTAATACGTTCCGAATTTGACTTTTCACGCGGAGACATGTTTCACCTCCTCTTTATATGTGTATTATATCACCATTTTACAACCATATAAAGATGTAATTATGCATAAAAATCAAGTAAAATAATTGTCAATCTTGACAAGACCGGCTTTCCGATGTATAATAAATTTCGGAATAGACTTTCCTGTCTATTTTTGTGCATTTACAGCACCATTAACAAAGTTCCTGCCGCAATAAGAATACAGCCGATAACGGACTTAGGCGTAAATTTTTCATGCAGAAAAGCAAACTCTAAAATAAGCGTGAGAACGGTGCTCATCTTGTCGATAAGGACACCTTTGAACGCACATTTTACAGATTGTAGTCGCAAAGCCAGAAAGCCCCGTGGCGAAATTGGAGTTCACCCCATCAATGCCAAGCTCTGCAAGAATGAAAGTCAGCGCCGCAAACACCGAGGACAGGATCGCAAACAGAAGCCACATAGCAAAACCTCCCGAACAAAATGCGGCAGACAAATTATGTCCGCCGCTGAAGTTTTATTTATCCTTATTTTGGTACGCATACCCAAAGTTTATAGGCGGAGCCGTTACGGAAATATACACAAACTCGCCGTCCCCGTCATTGCGCAGACCGTGGACGTCCTTGTCCGCAAAGCGAACAACGTCCCCCGCAGTAAAGCTCTGCTCCTTGTCGTCGGCAAGCAGGAGCTTACCGCTGCCCTTTACGGCGTACCATATCTGCTCCGAAGCGTCGTGTGTGTGGCGTGGCTGGCTTGCTCCCGCTTCAAGGTGCACCTCTGTTATAGTGACACGCTTGCTCTCGGAGTTCTCGGGATTTAAAAGCTGTCTTGAAACAACTCCGGGATTTGACAGGGATTTTATTTCCGATGATTTTATGAATTCCATAATATATTTCTCCTTCCATGTGTTTAATTTAAAAGCAACTCGTTTGTTTTTAAATAAGACATAAAACTACCCATAATATCATGGCTGCGCTTTTCAATATCAGCTTCTGTAAAATCGGACATTTCTATTGACAGCTTGATAAGCTCATGAATTTTAGTTCCGTCTTTTTTATGGCTGCGTTTACCTTGATAATAGTTTATCTTGTCTTCAAAACGATAATCTGACGCACGGATATTAATTCTTTTTTCTAGCAAGGATTTATTGCCGAGAGCTTCAATGTTGGCGGTATTCTTTAATGATGACTCGTTTTCTTGTCTGTTTCTTGCATAAATATGTTCGATTTCAAATACAGTTTCAAGCGAAAGCAATTCCTGCTCGCTATCTTGCATTGCCCACCACGCAAGCATAGCTTTTGTAATGGGGCGACCATTATTAAACCTGAAATTTGAAAATGCATTGCAAACTACAGTGTAAGAAAGCTTGTAGTCGCTAAACGTTGCAGGGCGGCTGTTTACAATATTCACCATTTCTGCAAAGATTGGTGTTCTTAGCGCATAAACGCCTGGATTGGTTATAGCATACGTCCAAATAAAGCCTATGATTTTGTCTAAAAACTTACAAAAATCATCATTATCAAGTAAATCGGTTTGGTCTTTATTATGCATGAAATATACAGATACAAAATATGTCCACATACTGTTTGGAGCATAATTCAACACAAACAGTCTGCGCAAAACCCGTGCGGAAAACCGATCCCTGTCCTGATTTGATACATCATCCCAAAAATGCGCGAGCGTAATCAAGTCTTCAAAAGTATGACTGCATTTCAGCAAAGAATAGCTATCCTTTTCATAAAACTTACGCAATGCTTCCAATGTTGACGATTTATTTCCCATCATTGCGCGGACGTAATACATATAGCGTGTAAATAATTCGTCCATAGGCGTTCCCGTTCCCGCGCTTGGGTGGAATATTTTATCACAAAGCTCTTCTAAATCCCGCCACCTGTTGATAAAGGTTTCCCTTTCACCAAGGCTTGAGTAATACTTATAGAACTGCGCCTTGAAAATATCTGCATCTGACAGCGGTTTTCCACGGTCATTTAACGTCGAAAAGATTCGCAGAGCAGTATCCTGTGATTCCGCTTCAATGGGCAGTAAGATAAAATTGTTCATAAT
>CAMWVF010000166.1 GCA_947177545.1 uncultured Clostridia bacterium
GATACCTTCGGCAAGGCGGCGGGACTTTCCTCTGCTCTTATTATACACGATATCGCGGGAATAAAAGAGGGCTTCGAGGACGACAAGGCTAATTATGAGTACTACCGCGAATGCTTCGGCAACCTCGATAAAGTACTTGAAAGCGAAAACAATCCTGAGACGCTTGTGAAAAAATTGAAGTCCCAAGGGAAAAAAATCCCCGAGATATTCATGGCTTGCGGCACGGAGGATTTTTTGCTGGAAAACAACAGGCAGTTCCACAATTTTCTAAATGAAAACGATGTCACCCACACCTACATTGAAAGCGCGGGGGGACACGATATGAAATTCTGGGACGAATACGCTGTAAAATTTACGGAGATGATGTTCGGCGAATAATTTCTGTTTTCTTGCTTCTTGGCTCTTAACTTCTTGCTTCTTATAGGAAAGGATTTTGAATGTATGTCAGAAAATATTCAAAAGCACATTCTTGTGGTGGACGACGTTCCCGCAAATCTTAAATATGCCCAGCAGCTTCTCGGCAATCGCTATAAGCTGACTTTGGCAAGCTCGGGAGCGCAGGCTCTGAAATTTTTGAAAAAGAACGTCCCCGACCTTATTCTGCTGGACATTAATATGCCCGAAATGGACGGCTGCACGGTAATTGCGGAGCTGAAAAAAGAACCCGTCACGGCTATGATACCTATTATTATACTCACATCCGAGGTGGACACGGCTATGGAGTTAAAGTGTCTGGAGCTTGGCGCGGTAGACTTTATCCGCAAGCCCTTTATCACAGAGATAATGTTAAGCCGTATAGAGACTCAGCTTGAACTCAGCGCGTACCGCGACAGGCTGGAATACATGGTAAACGAAAAAACTGCCGTTATAGAGCGGTTGCAGGACGTTATGTCAACCTGCTTTGCGGAGCTTGTGGAGTCCCGCGACGGCACTACGGGCGGTCACATAAAGAATACCACAAGGTATTTTGCGGTTTTCCTTGATGAGCTTTCAAAGCACGACGAATACAAGGACGTCCTTACCCCCGAGTATATGAAAAATCTTGTGAGGGCTGCTCCTCTCCACGATATCGGAAAAATAGGAATCAACGACTCGGTGCTGCGCAAGGAAAGCGTCCTGAACAAGGAAGAATTCGACCATATGAAAACTCATACCCAAATAGGCGGCGAAACATTTCAGCACATTTTCAAATCTGTTGAGGGTACACAGCACCACTGCCAGATAGGCGCGTATGCCTTTGACAAGATTTTTGACACCATGAACGTGGAGGAAAGCGAGGACACTATCTTCCTGCACATTGCAAGGGATATGGCTATGTACCATCACGAACGGTGGAACGGCACAGGCTACCCCACAGGCATAAGCGGAGAGAACATACCTCTAAGTGCAAGGATACTGTCTATTGTGGACGTTTACGACGCTCTTACCTCAAAGCGTTCCTACAAGGAGGCGTTCACCCACGAAAAGGCAATGCAGATAATCGTCGAGGACAGGGAGGTCTTTTTCGATCCCAAGCTCACGGATATTTTCGTGAGCATAAACGACAAAATAAAGCAATGTCTTTTGACTAAGAACCTGTCTTCACAAGATTAGTGTGCGGATTTCCGAGCATAATTTTGTCGGTGACAATGCAAAAATCCGCAGGCATAATGGCAAGGATTTTTAACACAGTCATCTTCCCACGGGAAAAATTTGCCGAAAAGACCTGCGCTATATCTTGTAATGACAGGTTCTAAGGACGTTCAGTGTCACCAACCCTGTACAATAAGTGAATGATCAATAATTGCGGTGCCGCT
Source organism: uncultured Clostridia bacterium (assembly GCA_947177545.1). GTDB lineage: Bacteria > Bacillota > Clostridia > Oscillospirales > Ruminococcaceae > RGIG8773. Next base: position 1,797 of record CAMWVF010000166.1, read on the forward strand.
TCGCAGGCGTTTTAAATCTGCGGGGCTGCGCCGAATTTCTAAAATTGTTAAAGTTAAAAATGAGGCTTGTTTTATGATGACGATTTTGATGACTGTGCAAATATTGTGTACCTTTGCCGCTTTGGTTTACATAATCTACATACTTACCAACAAAAGCTCCCGCAGGAATTCTCTGCTTACGGCGGCTGTAATGTCGTCCTTTGCGGGAAGTCTCGGCTATATAATGACCCTGCTTTGCAATGATACAAACGCCGCTCTCGCCGTGACCTCGTTCGGCATTATGGGTGCGGCTTTTTCGCATTATCTGATATACAGCTTCTGCATGGATCACTGCGGCATAAAAAGGGTGAACGTCCTTAGCATAATTTTGCTTGCGGCAAATATAATAGGCATCGCAATGGCGGTGCTGACAGGCAAGACGGGGCTTTTCTACAAAAGCTTTGAACGGTGCGACTGCGACATATTTTTCGTCCCCAAGGTCGAATACGGCATAGGAGCGTCTATTCTTATTGCCGCAATGCTGATACAGTCGGCGGTAATTGCGGCTGCGGCGGTGTACGTCTTTAAAAATCAGGGAGTACACAACGGCAGGCATATGCCAGAAATGTGCGCGGCTGCGCTTTTCCCCGCTGTGGCAAAGGTTGCGTCGGGAATGGGTCTGCTTGACGGCTTCGACCTTTCCTATATGTTTATAGTACTGGGCTGCCTGTTGGTTTCGGTGAACGTCTATAACAGCAAGGTGATAGAGGTGGTAAATTCCGCAAGGGACAACATTATCGAGACCATGAACGACGCTTTGCTCGTTACGGACACAAGAATGAACATCGTGGACGCAAACCCTGCCGCAAGGCGTATCTTTCCCGATCTTTTCAAGTCGGGGAGAAAAACACAGGGAATGGTGTCCCTTATAGCAAATCTTATGGACGAGGACGGCGACCATGCCGAATTTGAGATAAACGGAAAATGCTATGACAAGCATATTTCAAGGCTTTCCAACGGGGACGGCAGTCCCATGGGTTATGCGGTGCTTTTGCTTGATGTTACGGACACAAAGCACTATGTGGACGACCTTATAGATATGCGTCAAAAGGCTGACATGGCTAACAGCGCAAAAAGCGATTTCCTCGCGAATATGTCCCACGAGATACGAACCCCCATGAACGCAATAACGGGCTTTGCTGAGCTTTGTCTCCGTGAGAAGAATTACCAGTACGCCGCCGACATAAAGGCTGCCGCAAAAAATCTTATCGCAATAATAAACGACATTCTCGACATCTCGAAGATAGAGTCGGGAAAGCTGGAGCTTGTCTCCTCGGTCTACAGCGTTGAAGATATGCTGAATGACGTTATAAGCCTTGTTTACGTCCAGTTGGACGGCAAAGGCGGGATAGAGTTCAAAATTGATATAGACAAGCGTCTGCCGAAAAAATTATTCGGCGACGAGGTGCGTATAAAGCAGATCCTTATCAACCTTTTGGGCAACGCTGTAAAGTTCACCAAGTCGGGACACATCGGGCTTTCCGTCCGCGAGATAAGCAGGAACGGCGATATATCCGCAATTATGATAAAGGTCACGGACACGGGTATCGGCATAAAGCATGAGGATATGTCAAAGCTTTTCAGCAACTTCCAGCAGGTGGATACTAAGAAGAACCGCGAGATAGAGGGCACGGGGCTGGGACTTTCCATTACAAAAAACCTTGTGGAAATGATGAACGGTACTATAACCGTGGAAAGCGACTACGGCAAAGGTTCGACGTTTACAGTGGTGCTCCAGCAGAAGATAGAGGATTCCTCGCATATTTCCGTTGAGGCGGCAAAAGCTGCTCCCGCAGCCGAGGAAAAAAGAACCGTTTTGTACGCTCCTGATGCAAAGGTACTTATCGTGGACGACAACAAGGTAAATTTAAAAGTAACGGCGCAGCTTTTATCCCAGTACGGAATAAAATGCGCCACCGCGGACAGCGGCAAAAAGGCTATCCAAATGGTGCGGTCGGGGTACTACGACTTAGTATTTATGGATCATATGATGCCCGAACTGGACGGTGTTGACACCACGAAAATGATACGCAGCTACGGGGACGCATACAGTATAGGTCTGCCCATCATTGCGCTGACCGCAAACGCTGTAAGCGGCGCAAAGGAAATGTTTTTGAAGTCAGGGCTGAACGATTTTATATCCAAGCCAATACAACTCCCCCAGCTTGAAAAAATACTGGCGAAATGGCTCCCCGCCAAGCTCGTTTCCTATGTGAGTACAAAGAAGCAAACGTCAAATTATGACGACTCCCTTGAGCTTTTGGGAATTATTGACGAAGCGCCTAAGTCCGTGTCTGACAGCGTACAAGCCGATGAGTTCCTCATTCCCAACGTGGACGTTAGGGCGGGTCTTGCTCTTTGCGGCGGCAGTGCGGAGGCGTATATTGCCGTAATGAAAACCTTTACGGAAACGGCGAGGGAAAGCATACTCCGCATTGAAAATTACGCGCAGAACAGAAATTACAAGGACTATACCATTGAAGTCCACGGGCTTAAAAGCTCCTCCCTTTCCATTGGCGCGAACGAGCTTTCCGAAATGGCGAGACAGCTTGAAATGGCAGGGCGCAGGGAGGATTACAAACAGATAATGTATGAGAC
>CAMWVF010000167.1 GCA_947177545.1 uncultured Clostridia bacterium
AATATTATGTAAAGGAATGATATAAAATGAAAAAGTTTTTGACGGCTCTTCTTGCTATGGCTCTTGCGGTGAGCTGCTTTGCCGCTTGTAACAAGGAGGAGGGCGGAGATACCGCAGAAGCAACCGGCTACACGGGTATTCTGACAAAGGTCAAGCTGGGTATGCCCCTTACGAAAATAGTAACTATCAATCAGTCCTATGATGTGGATCTTAACTATGAGACGGATACCGTTATCTGGAGCCAGAACCCCGATACCGAGCTTATGGAGATACGGGACATTATCCCCGCTGAAAGCGCATACTACTATGTTGACGATTCTCTTATTACATATAATTTTGAGACCCGCAAGGGTGACGATGAAATATACCTTATAGGCTATATGTCCGAGGCGTATTGTCTCCTTGACAGAACAATTGCCGAGAGCTATTTTGATACAAAGGGCAAAGAGCTTGCCGCGAAGCACGGCGTTGAGCCTTCCGAGGTACGCGTGGGTACGGAGGACGTTGATCTGGAGGTTTCCTATCTTAAAAGATACAGCTGCTCGTCCTACGATCTTACCTTTACTATGAAAGAAAAGTATGATACGGTGGACGGCGTTGAGGGTTATTACGGCTCTTATTTCGCCATTGAGGTTTCCGAAAAGGCTGTAAAGGACGAGGTTGCTGTTGACAGTTCTGCTGCCGAATAGTAAGAGTAACGGGGAAAGTCCCTGCATAAAACAAATGCTGTGAAGTGAAGAAGTAGCGCGTTTTGCCGAATAAAGAGAGCTTTTGGTCGGTGCGAAAAAGCGGAGGCGTTCGGGCGAATACATCACGGAGCTTGTGTCCCGAACATAGTAGGGATATGCGGTTCACGCCCGTTAAAGCGTTTCGAGGTCGGCAGACAGGGTCAAGGCTCTTGCCGATAAACTGAGGTGGTAACGCGATAATTCGCCCTCTGACGGTTTTGCCGTCAGGGGGCATTTTTAGTTGATAGTGTATAGTTGACAGTTTTTGGGAGGAATTGTTATGAAAGCAGAATTCCGATATACGCAAATAACCGATAATCTTCTTGTAATATCGCTTCTTGCAATGTTTTTGACTGTTTTGGTACTGTGCTTTCTTGCTGTGCTTTTTCTGCTGCTTGCCTCAGTTGCCGCATGGGGTGTAATAATGTTTGTCATTTATTGGGCTTTCAGCGGGGAACTTATTGCCGACGAAAAGGGAGTTACGGCGGTCACAATGCTTTTTGGCAAAAAAATCAAGGAAAAATTTATCGAATACAGCGACATTAACTACACGGACTGCGGCGTCAGTACATATAGACGTGGGGGCTGTGGTATTTTCTACAGTATGTATTTTACAATAAAAAAGAAAAACGGTTCTAAAATTACCGTGTCAAACAGGCTTAACATATCAAGCAGACTTCCGACCAACGAACCGGACAAGTACAAGCAGTATATACACAACCAGCCGCTCATGAAAATTTCCCACTATATCGACAGCAAACTGCATTTGGACACATCCGCGTAAGGGAGGAAATTATGGAAACTATCCCCGCAAAAACAATACTGCAAAAGAACAAGTCTTCGGACTGGTTCGGCAGCGACTATAATATGAACCTCTACAAGGGCTGCTGCCACGGCTGTATATACTGCGACAGCCGCAGCGATTGCTATCGAATCGAGGATTTCGGCAGGGTAAGGGCAAAGGAAAACTGCTTGGAAATTCTCCGAGACGAGCTTCGCCGAAAGGTGCGGACGGGGGTCGTGGGGACTGGTGCGATGTGCGACCCGTACAGTCCCTTTGAGGAGACCGAACAGCTTACCCGCCACGCTATGGAGCTTTTGGACGCTTTTGAGTTCGGGGCGCACGTCCTGACAAAAAGCAGTCTTATTGCAAGAGACGCGGATATTTTTTGCAGTATCGCGGAACACTCCCCAATGCTGTGTCAGGTCACTGTTACATCTGCTGATGATAAGCTTTCTGCGCTTGTTGAGCCAAACGTCAGCAGGACTTCCGAGCGGCTTGAAGCGATTGCCAAGCTGTCGGAAAGCGGATTGTCCACAGGGATAGTCATGAATCCGCTGCTGCCGTTTATAGAGGATACCGAGGAAAATGTGCTGGCTATCGTCCGCATGGCAAAGGAGTGCGGAGCAAGGTCGGTATACCCAATGTTCGGGCTGACAATGCGCAGCGGACAACGGGAATATTTTTACCGAAAGCTGGAGGAAAACTTCCCCGGCAGCGGACTTGCGGAACGGTACGCAAAGACATACGGCGAGCGGTATGTCTGCAATTCGCCTCACATAAAAAGGCTGTGGAGGGTCTTCACGGAGGAGTGCAAAAAGCTTGGTTTAGTGTATGAAATGCGAGACATTATCGCGTCCTATAAGCTGGGGTACGGGGACAGTCAGCTATCGTTTTTTTAAATATTCTTTTGGAGGAATTATCATGATTTTATCGGGCAAGGAAATTGAAAGACACATCGGAAAGGAAATAATCATAGAACCATTTTCCCACGACAGGCTCAATCCCAACAGCTATAACCTCAGCCTTGCGGACGAGCTTTTGGTGTACGAAAACGACGTTCTTGACATGAAAACTCCCAATCCCACGAAGCGTATCGTCATACCCGAAAGCGGTCTGACACTTGAACCGAATAAGCTTTATCTCGGCAGAACAAACGAGTACACAGCCACGGAGGGCTTTGTCCCCATGCTGGAGGGACGTTCCTCAACGGGCAGGCTGGGGCTGTTCATTCACGTTACGGCAGGCTTCGGGGACGTTGGCTTCAAGGGATACTGGACTCTGGAGATATTCTGCGTTCAGCCTGTAAAAATTTATCCCAACGCCGAGATTTGTCAAATATATTATCACGATATCCACGGCGATTACGAGGCGTATTCAAGCGGCAAATATCAGAACAACACGGGTATTCAGCCGAGCCTTATGTATAAGGACTATGAATAAGGTTTTAAGAGTATGGTTATGAATGATTTTAAAGGCAGGGCGCAATGTATTGTTGTCCGAAATGGAAAAATTCTTATGGTAAAGCACCGTGATGGCGATATGGAATATTATTGTATTCCGGGCGGCGGTATTGAGGCGGTGGAAACTCCAGAACAGGCGGCAGTCCGTGAATTGAGGGAGGAGTGCTGCGTTGAGGGGAAGATAATCCAAAAGCTTGGAGAATACCATGATCCTTACGAGCACGACAGGATATTTTACAATTATCAGCTTGACATAGGCGAACAAGAGCCTAAGCTTGGCTATGACCCCGAATTTACCGACAAGGCTTCAATGCTTGTGGGTTTTGAATGGCGTGCATTTAATGAAATGAGCGAGCGTGACAGGGCGTTTTTGTGGTCAGCTGGGATATTTGCCATAAAAGAGTTTGCGGAGGAGCTTCAATCCTACAGCGATGACATAAGCTATCCAAAAAAGGAGGGAACACTATGAAAAAATGGTACAACGAAGATTACGAGTTCACAATAGAGGTTATAGGCGTGTCCCATAACGGCGAGACGGAAAACCACTGCCGCAACGGGGACGAGGTGGGCGACATATACAAATGCGGCTATGACTGTCCCGTAAATCAGTTTGGACGTGGTTTCTGTTCAAAAAGTATGCTGCTGCTTTTTCCTATGCTGGAAACCGTTCGCGGCGGCGGTGACTTACGCATGATAGGCGGATTTTCGCCAAGCGGGAACGTCCCCGATTCACCGCTGAGGAAAGAGTTTGTCTGTCCTGACGGCGTGGTGACATACCGTCTTACCGCCGAAAAAACCGAGGGGAAGAATTTTCACACGGGAGGGTTTTACAGGGAATGATTTTTCTGACAGAAGATGAACGGCGGAGCACTCACAGCACCTGCTATTTTGAATTTCAATTCTGCGAAAGCGACATACCGTTAAAAAACGGCTGTGTGCGGGACAATATCATTAAGTCTTGGAAAGAGGACTCTCTCTGTATAAGCGACGACGATTTCGACGGGTTTTACAAGCTTTACGGCAGCCTTTTTGACTGCGCGGTTTTCCCAAACGGAGAAAGAGGGTTTGACTATTGCGGGATAAATTATTACGGCAAAGATGAGACGGAAAATATACTTGCAAAACTGTCTGCAAAAAATATTGACAGAAAAAAGTATGCCGGTCTGATACCGTGGCTGAAAATTGCTGCGGAACGGGGCAAAGGCTTTTATATTTTAGGATTATAAAAAATTCCATTGAAGGGTTGTGATAACAATGATATCGCCCGACGATTTCATTGTTTATGTTTGAAAATATTGCATACTGCAAATATTGATAAAAATTTTTATATACCAAAAGGAGAAATGAAAAATGACTTTATACGAAGAACTTATCGCCCGCGGACTTATCGCACAGGTGACAGATGAAAAAGAAATAAGCGACATGATAAACAACGGTAAGGCTACCTTTTACAT